>NZ_JAAUVO010000019.1:0-79140 GCF_012030385.1 Microbacterium sp. B19(2022) | reverse complement strand
CCCCTCCCCCCGCCGTCCCCGGCCCTCCCGGAGGCATAGGGCCGATCTCTCCCCGGGGATTTTCCACTTTCCAGGGGGTGACACCACATGGCCTCATCCAACGCCCAGTTGCGCGCCGTGGGCGCCCCGAAGTCCGCGGGATCTCGCGGCAAACCCGCCTACTCCGAAGCCTTCAAGCGCGACGCCGTCGCGAAGGCCCGAGCTGCAAAGTCGATTTCACAAGTGGCAACTGCCCTCGGAGTATCCCGGCCGACGTTGCGGAAGTGGATGGACGCCGCCGCGCCGCCGCCCATGACGCTCGTCGACGCTGCCCGCTCCGGCAATCGAAAGGCGTTCCTGCAGGCGCTTCGTGACGAGCTCGCGGAGCAGATCGCGGCCGGTATGGCGCCGCGGGATCTGCCGCCGAACGTGCGCCTCCTGGACGCGACGATGCGCGAGCTCGACGAGATCGAGGCGCGTGAGTCCGAGGAGGCAGCAGATGCCGCGGCCGCCCCAGACGAAGACCTCGACCCGGAAGATCTCTGAGCGCAGGCTGTCGGACGTCGCGAAGCACCTCGTCGTCCCGTCCGGAATCAAGACCACCGGGTACCCGGCGGTCGAAGCTCAGTGCCGGAAGATGGGCGTTCAGCACGACCCCTGGCAGAAGGGCCTCGGCCGGGCAATCCTCGCCAAGCGCGAGAACGGCCTCTACGCCGCCGGCATCGGAGGCGTGCTGATCTCGATCTGCCGCCAGGTCGGCAAGACGTTCTCGATCGGCACGATCGTGTTCGCGCTGTGCATCCTGTTCCCCGGCATCAAGGTGCTGTGGACTGCGCACCACTCCGCGACCTCCGACGAGACCTTCGAGACCCTGTCGGCCCTCGCGCGCCGCCGCCGCATCGCCCCCTACATCGCCCACAACGGCATCCGGCAGGGCAACGGCAAGCAGCGCATCAAGTTCGCGAACGGCTCGCGAATCATGTTCGGCGCGCGCGAGCACGGCTTCGGCCGAGGCATCCCCGGTGTGACCATCGTCGTCTTCGACGAGGCGCAGATCCTCAAGGCGAAGGCGCTGTCCGACATGATCCCGGCGGCCAACACCGCCACGAACCCGCTCATCATCTACATGGGCACCCCGCCCAAGCCCGACGACCCCGCCGAGGTGTTCCGGGCACGCCGCAAGAAGGCGCTCGCCATCAAGGAACAGCGCGCCAAGGGCGACCCGGTCGACTACGACACCCTCTACGTCGAGGTCGGCGCGGACGCCGGCGACGACGTCGAAGACCGCGCCACGCTCGAAAAGGCCAACCCCTCATTCCCCGACCGCACGCCGTGGGAGTCGATCCTGCGCCTGCGGGAGAACCTCACCGACCCGAGCGACTGGGCCCGCGAGGGCCTGGGCATCTGGGACGAGGAGGAGCTCGGCGGCTCGCGCGAGATCATGGCCGAAGAGTGGCAGGCCACCGAGGTGACCGCGGTACCCGAGGAGGGGCTGCGCGCTCTCGGCGTCGCTTTCTCCGCCGACGGCACGCGCGTTGCCGTCGCCGGGGCACTCAAGCACTCCGGCGGCAGCCACCTCGAACTCATCGACGCCAACACCGGCTCCCTCGAAGAGGGCATTGGGCCGCTCGCCGACTGGATCGCTCTGCGCGCCCACACAATCGCGCAGATCACCATCTCCGGCCGTGCAGGCGCCGACGCGCTCGCTCTCGCTCTCCGTGAGCGGAAGGTGTCGGCGAAGGCAATCCGCGTGGCATCCACGCCGGAGTACTTCGCGGCGTGCTCGATGCTCCCCGATGCGGTTCGCGGCACGACCGTTACACACCCGGCAGCCCCGGAGGGTGACCTCCTGGACGCGTCGGTGGCCGTGTGCGACAAGAAGTTCCGCGGCACCGCCGGCTCCTGGGGCTGGGCGGCGACCACCGCCGATGGCGACGAGACACCGACCGAAGCGATCAGCCTCGCCCTCTGGGGCGTGCGCACCACGAAGCGCCGACCCGGCAAGAAGCAGGAGGTGATCTGAGTGATCGCAGCATCGTCCTACCTGGACAACATCACCCCGCAGTTCATGCAGGGCGTCACCGACCAGGAACTCGACATCATCCGCGGCCTCGTCGCCGTCTGGTCCAAGAAGCGGCCCCGCAACGTGCTGCGCAGCGTCTACTTCGACGGCAAGATGCCCTTCCGCGATCTGGGTATCGGCGTCCCGCCGCAGATCCTCCGCAAGGTCAAGGCCACCCTCGGATGGCCCGCCAAGGCCGTGACCAAGCTCGCGGAGCGCAGCGTCTTCGACGCCTTCGTCGCGCCGGCCAGCACGACCGATCCGTTCGAGATCTCCGGACTCCTCGACGACAACCGGTTCGACCTCGAACTGCCGCAGGCGATCGAGTCCGCCTACAAGCACTCCTGCGCATTCATGACGACCACTCTCGGCGACACCGCAGCTGGCGACCCGGACGTGCTGATCATGGCACGTTCGGCCGAGTGGTCGGCGGGGACGTGGGACAAGAAGCGCCGCCTCGTTTCGGCGATGCTCGCCATTACCGATGTCGACCAGGACGGCCGACCAACCGGCATGGACGTCCTGCTGCCCGATGTCGTGCTGATCTGCCGTCGTCGCCCGTCCGGAGCATGGGTCACCTCCCGCCAGGAGAACCCGCTCCGCGAAGTACTCGCAGAGCCACTCACCTGGAGCCCGCAGCTCGACCGCCCGTTCGGGCGCTCGCGCATCACCCGCCCCGTCATGGCGATCACCGACAACGCGATCCGCTCCGTCGTGCGCGGCGAGGGCGCGGCGGAGTTCTTCGCCGCCCCGCGCATGATGGCCCTCGGCGTCTCCGAGGACGCCTTCAAGTCCGGCAAGTGGCAGGCCGCGATCGACCGATGGTTCGCGATCGGTCGAGACGAAGAGGGCGAGCTGCCCAAGGTGGAGCAGCTGCCGCAGATGACCATGCAGCCGCTGATCGAGCACTACCGCATGTACGCGTCGCAGTTCGCCGGAGAGACGGACCTCCCGATCTCGGCGCTCGGCATCGTCCAGGACAACCCGCCCTCCGCTGAGGCCCTGTACGCCGCGGAGAAGGACCTGATCGTCACCGCCCGCGCATCGAACCGCGTGCTCGGCGCCGCGCTCCGCCGGGTCGCACAACGCGCAGTCATGCTCCGCGACGGACTGGAAGAACCGACCGACGAGCTGCGCGGGCTACGGCCGACGTGGGTCAACCCGGCGTTCACCTCGCCGACGACGGCCGCGGCCGCCCTCGGCCAGCTCGTGGGCGTGTTCCCCTGGCTGGCCGAGACCGACGATGCCCTCCGCTACGCCGGATTCGAGGAGCCCGAGATCGCGCGCATGAAGTCCGATCGGGCCAAGGCCGGCGGCAGCGGCGTGCTCGAGCGGATTCTCGCCGGGCAGACCCCGCAAGTCGACCAGACGCAAGCCCGGGTCGACCAGCCACAGGCGACGGGCGACGACCCCGCAGCACTCAAAGCGAAGTTCGACGCACTCGGCACCGCGATCCGCGCCGGCGTCGACCCCGACGACGCCGCGACGCGTGTCGGCCTCGCCGGTATCCGGTTCACCGGAGCGACGCCCGTCGCACTGCGGCTGCCGAAGGACGACGCAGACCAGCTCGAAGAGAGGTGACCATGACGACGCGCGCCGATGTGACTCGACTGTCCACGGCGCAGCGTCGTCTGGTCACCCTCGCCCAAAACGAGCTCACCGGGTACTTCGCAACCTTCGACCTCACCCGACCCGAAGCCGTCCGCGACGCGCTCCTCGAGATCGTTCCGCTGCTTGTCCGCGAGTACGGTGCACTCGCCTCGATCGCAGCCGCCGAGTGGTACGAGCAGATCCGACCCGGATCGGGATTCAACGCCCGCCTCGCCCCGCCAGTCGCGGCCGAAGTCGTCCAGGGATCGACCCGCGCTCTGGCCGGGGTGCTGTTCACCGACGACCCCGCCGCCGTCCTCGGCGGCCTCGCCGGCGCGGTCCAGCGCCACATCACCTACTCCGGCCGCACCACGATCGCGCTGAACTCGATGCGCGACCCGCTGCGCCCCCGATTCGGCCGCGTGCCCAGCGGCGCCCGCACCTGCGCCTGGTGCGCGATGCTCGCCTCCCGCGGCTTCACGTACGCGACACGGGTGACGGCCGGAGAAATCGACCACTTCCACGACGACTGCGACTGCCAGATCGTCTCGCTGTTCGACGCGGACGCCGCCCACATCGAGGGCTACGACCCCCGCCAGCTGTTCGACCGGTACGCGCAAGCGCTCGCCGCGGCTGACAGCGGGGACCCGAAGGTGATCGCCGCCTACATGCGCCGCATGTTCCCGGACGAGTTCACCGACGGAGTGCACGAGCACGACATCTAAACCATCCGCCGCCGTGGCGGGTTTACGCCGACCCGAGCGGTCAATCGGGGCGAAAGAGGAACGGCTATGGAATTCCCCATCACCATCGACTCCCAGGACATGTTCGACGACCTGGTCAAGGACCGCCTGACGCGGGAGAAGACCAAGGTCGACGAGGCCCTGCAGCGAGCCACCGACGCCGAGACGGCGAAGACGGCCGCCGAGCAGGAGCGCGACGCGCTCAAGACGGAGGTAGGCGATCTGCAGACCAAGGTCACCGGCTTCGAGTCGAAGACGCAGTTGGACACCTGGCGCGCCGACGTCGCGAAGACGAAGGGCGTGCCCGCGGAGGTGCTGCGGGGGACGACCAAGGAAGAGCTCGAGGCGCACGCCGAAGAGATCAAGCCGCTCATCAAGAGCCGCGGTCCGGTTCTGCCGGACCCCGGAAAGACCCCTGAGAACACCTCGGGCGGAGAAGAAGCAGAGCGCGCTGCGGTGCGTCAGCTCTTCGGCTCCGGCGAGGACTGATCGCTTCTGAAAGGAGCACCATCATGGCAGTATTCGGTACCGCGGACGCGAAGGTTCTCATGCCTCGCAACATCGCGGACGGCATGATCAAGGAGTCGAAGTCGCTTTCGACCGTGGCGCGGCTCTCCGGTCGAGAGCCGATGCGCTTCGGCGAGGTCGACTACATCACCTTCAACGACTTCCCGAAGATGGAGTACGTCGAAGAGGGCGGCAACAAGTCCTCCTCGTCGACCGGCTTCGGTGCAGTCACCGCCAAGCCCCACAAGGGCCAGGTCACCCTCCGCTTCAGCAATGAGGTGGAGTGGGCCGACGAGGACTACCAGCTCAACGTTCTGCGCGAGGTCGCGGACGCTGGCCAGGTCGCTCTCTCGCGTGGCCTGGACCTGGGCCTGTTCCACCGCATCAACCCGCTCAGCGGGTCGGTCATCACCGGGTGGGACAACTACGTCACCGCGACCACGAAGCGCGTCGAGCAGGCCACGGCCGACGCCGACGACGACTTCCGCGCGGCGGTCGGCCTCCTGGTCGGTGCGTCCAAGCAGGTCAACGGCGCCGCCATCGACCCGAAGTTCGCGTGGGCACTCGCGAACCTGAAGCGTCGCGACGGCTCGGGGGACACCTCGGACCTGCGTTACCCGCAGCTCGGCTTCGGCACGAACGTCACGGACTTCATGGGTGTGCCCACCGCCCAGGGGGACACCGTCTCGGGCGTCCCGGAGGCTCCCGACACCGGCGTCCGCGCCATCGTCGGCGACTTTCGCAACGGCATCCGCTGGGGTGTCCAGCGCGAGCTGCCGGTCGAGATCATCCGCTACGGTGACCCGGACGGCCAGGGCGACCTGAAGCGGAAGAACCAGATCGCCCTGCGTCTGGAGATCGTGTACGGCTGGTACGTCTTCACGGACCGCTTCGCCGTCGTCGAGGACAAGGTCGCCTGATGGCTGACCAGATCCGCCTCACGAACCGCCGCACCGGGGTCGTCGTCAACGTCGACCCCGGCACGCGCGCCGTCCTCGATCGCGAGTGGATCGAGGAAGGCGAGGAGCTCGAAGAGTGGCTCAACGAACTCGGCAACGACGACGACGAGCCCAGCGGCGACGACGGTTCTGACGAGCCAGACGGCTCTCACGAGTCCGAC
The DNA here is from genome assembly GCF_012030385.1 of Microbacterium sp. B19(2022). Lineage (NCBI taxonomy): Bacteria > Bacillati > Actinomycetota > Actinomycetes > Micrococcales > Microbacteriaceae > Microbacterium > Microbacterium sp. B19(2022). Next base: position 73,139 of record NZ_JAAUVO010000019.1, on the reverse strand, counting down.
GGCTCCGACGGCTCCGACGAGTCCGACGAGTCCGACGAGTCGACCCAGCCCCCGGCAGGCAACGCGACCCGAGACGAGTGGGCGAAGTTCGCCGCAGGGCTCGGGATCGTCGTCGAGGACACCACCAAGCGCGACGAGATTCGCGCACAGGTCGAGCAGCTGCTCGACGACGCCGGCGACGAGTCCGGCGAGTGACAGACGGGGGTGGGCCGAATGGTCGAACCGTTCGCCGATGCGGCGTACTACGAGGAGAACTTCGGCACACCCCCCGCCTCGATCGCGGGCCGGCTCGATAAGGAGCTGGCCCGCGCATCGCGGTACCTCCGCGCAGAGTGCCCGGGCATCGATGGTCGCATCCAGCTGTGGGCCATCGACCCGACCGCCGACGGCGCGATCGACCCCGACCTCGCCGCAGACGTCGTCTGCGAGATGGTCAAGACCGCGGCCGCCTCTGCAGGCGACGGCATCGAGTCATCTCAGATGGCCGCCGGGCCGTACTCGCAGTCGGTGAAGTACATCAACCCCTCCGGCGACCTGTTCCTCACCAAGAAACAGCGCCGCCTCCTGGGCTACTCCGCCCAGCAGGCCTTCACCGTCAGCATGGCACCCCAGGTCCACGACGACCCGCTCGCTGCACTCGGACTGGTCGACGGATGATCGGCGAAACCGTCACCGTCCTGCGCCGCATCGACGGACCCGACAACGCCCACGGCGAGCCGACCCAAACCATCGACGAGACCAATGTCGACGACGTGCTCGTCGCACCCGGACCACGCGCCGACATCTCCGACACCGCGCGACCAGCCGGGACGGTCGTCGCGTGGAACCTGCACTTCCCGAAGACCTTCACCGGTTCACTCCGGGGTGCGCTGATACGCGTCCGCGGGCAGGCACCGTGCAAGGTGATCGGCGACCCGCAACCGTTCACCGCCGACAACACCCCCACCCGCTGGTGGATGCCCGTCGAGGTCACGCGCGCAGATGGGTAGGTGATCGACATGCCCAAACGCATCCCCGTGCAGCTCGACCTGAACGGCCTGAACAAGATCATGCGATCGCCGGAGGCGCAAGCCATCGTCGACAGCGTCGGGCGACGTATGGCGGCGGCCGCAGGCGAGGACTTCGAATACGTCGCATCGCCCCACCGCTGGGTCGCCCGCGGATACGTCCAACCGAAAAACGCTCGCGGCATGCGCGAACAGGCGAGAAACGCCGCACTCGAGCGGGCTCTCGGCCAGGCCAAGAGCACCGGCAACTGACCTCCACGGTGAAGGGAGACGCGATGCCCTTCCCCGACGCTCAGGCGATGACCCGTCAGTTCCTCCTCCCCGTCGTCGCACCGCATCGCGTGGTCAACACGGTTCCCGCCGAGCGGCCCGCGACCTTCGTGCGCGCCTGGCGCAACGGCGGCACCGCCTCGAACCGCATCGTCGACCGTCCACAGATCACCGTCGAAGCCTGGGCGCCAGATTCAGTAACAGCCTTCGAGGTGCTTGAGGAGTGCCGCACCGCGCTGCTCAACGATCACCGCCGGATGCCGCTCGTCAGGAAAGTCGAAGAGATCACCGGGCCGTATTGGTCGCCCGACCCAGATACCCACACCCCGCGATGGCGCTTGACAGTGCAGCTCACCGTCCGCGCCCACAGGGCCTGACCCACCCCACAGCCTGACCTCCGGCATCCGCCCGGTCGTCACCAGCGCCGGTCATGTCCGGCTCAACCCCAAGGAGACACACTCATGACCGTGAACGCGAACAACGCGCGGATCTTCGGATCTGACAACGACGCGATCTACCTCGCGCCGATCGGCACCGCTCTGCCGGAAAGCATCGACGACGAGCTCGACCCCGCCTTCGAAGACGTGGGCTGGCTCAACGGCGACGGCATCACCGAGTCCCTCACCGGCTCCGTCGAGAAGTCCCGCGGTTACCAGGGCAACGGCGTCGTCCGCACTCGCATCAGCGAGCCGGGCACGACGGTCGCGTTCGTCGCCCTCGAGACCAAGGCGCAGACCAACCAGCTGCCTTACGTCGAGAAGTCGGCCGCCACGACCGCCGGCGTTCGCAAGGCGACGCGCGGGTCCGGGCAGCGTGTCAGCAAGCGGGCATGCGTGATCGACAAGTTCGACAGCGACGACGTCACGATCAAGGAGCGCGACGTCATCGAGGTGCTGGAGATCAGCCCGAACGGTGACCGCGTTGCCACGAACGCCGACATCGCGATGTACCCGTTCCTCGGGGAGATCATCGGCGACTACGACCACTACGAGACCGATCTCGAAGCGGCCGCCGGAGCCGGCGTGCAGGGCTTCGCCGCGATGTCCGCACCCGACGAGGCGTGGACGATTCCGCAGCTCAAGAGCTACGCGAGCGAGAACGACATCGACCTCGCGGGCGCATCGCTCAAGGCCGACATTCTCGCCGCCGTCGAGTCCGGCGCGACCGCGGCCGGCACGGGCGAGGTGACGCCGACGGCGGATGCCGCCCCGGATGCAGCAGACGAGAAGACCGCCACGGACACCTCCGCGGCGTGACCTACCGGTGGGCGGCGCTCTTGACCCCAGTGCCGCCCACCTCACCATTCACCCCGGGGTCAGAAAAGGGGTCAACCATCATGGCAACACCGAAGAAGCCGCAGGACCACCAGCCGAAGAAGCAGAAGCCGATCGTCGTCGACATCGAGCTCGCCGACCCGACGCCCGAGGAGCCGGAGCGCACCCGCACGGTCCCTGGCAAGCAGGTCACCGTCGATGGCATCGACGTCCGTGTGCCCGACGAGGCTCTCGACGACTTCGAGATCCTCGACGACATTCGCGGCGTGCAGGACAGCAACGACGTCTCCCGCATGCCGTCGCTGTTGCGCCGCCTGGTCGGGGACGACTACCGCAGCATCCTCGATGCGCTGCGCGACAAGAACACGGGCCGCGTGCCCGCTGGCCGCGCGTCGGAGTTCGTCTTCGCGGTCTTCGAGGCACTCAACCCTTCCTCCTGAAGCTCGCGAACGCCCTCGCTCACCACGAGGGCGCTCTGCGGGCATCGTTTCAATCCGAGTACAACCTGCGTCTCCTCCCGAACGGGAAGGGGCGCACTGACCCCGCCCGGTCCATCGCCGAGCTGAGCGACTACGTCGAGCACCTCCCATCCGGGTGTGCGCTCGGCCGCGAGCTAGGCGGCGAGGGCGCGCTCTCGGTCGAAGGACAGCTGCTCCGAGAAGTCGAGTTCACGATCCGCCGGGTGTCCTTTCAGGAGGCGGGCGGCAAGGGCACGCCCCCGAAGCCGCTGGAGCTACCGAAGCCCGCGCACGAGGCGCGCGCCGAGGCCGCCGAGATGGACGCGAAGCTGCGCGCCCACCAAGCGCGCGCCGCTCGCCGCGGCGCCTGACCGCACCGACGAGGCACAGCCCCGGCATCCGCCGACCGGCTGTGCCTCGTCGCGTCATATCCGAGGGGGGCTACCGTGGCAACTGCCGTCGAGATCGCGAACGCCTACGTCGCCCTCTCCGTCAAGGCCCCCGGGGTGAAGCGCGAGGTCGAGAAGGCTCTCGGCAGCGCATCCGGCGCGGCGGACAACGCTGGGCGGTCCATCGGCGATCGGCTCGTCGCCAGCGCCTCCAAGGTGCTCAAGGTCGGGGGCGCGACTCTCGGCGCGACTCTCGCCACCGGAATCGGCACCGCCCTGTGGAAGGGCTTTTCACGCCTCAACGCTATCGACACTGCCCGCGCGAAGCTCACCGGTCTCGGCAACGATGCTGGCTCCGTCGAGCAGATCATGAAGAACGCTCTCACCTCGGTGCGGGGCACCGCGTTCGGACTCGGCGACGCCGCCACCGTCGCCGCTCAGGCCGTTGCAGCGGGCATCAAGCCGGGCCGCGACCTCGAGGCCGTGCTCAAGACGGTGGCGAACACCGCCGCCGCAGCGGGCACCGACCTCGGCGACATGGGCTCCATCTTCTCCAAGGCCATGTCGCAGGCCAACGGCATCCAGAACGACGTGCTGAGCCAGCTCGCCGACAAGGGCATCCCGATCTACGCCGCCCTCGGCAAGCAGATGGGCGTCACCGCCGGCGAGGTCTTCAAGCTCGCCTCCGAAGGCAAGATCAACTTCGACCAGTTCGCCGCCGCGGCAACCGCCGCCGCGGGCACCGTCGCATCAGAGATGGGCAACACCGTCGGCGGATCGTGGGCGAACTTCATCGCCTCACTCGGCCGCATCGGCGCCGGACTCCTGGGAGGAGTGTTCCCCCAGATCGCCCCCGCACTGCAGGCCATCACCGCCGCCTTTGCACCGCTCGAAGTCATCGCCGGGCAGGTGGGCGACAAGATCGGCCAGGTGCTCGCACCGGCCGCCGAGTGGTTCGTGCGCGTCTTGCAGGGCGACGTCGACGTGAGCTGGATCGGCGAGCTGTGGACCACGCTCTCCCCGGTCGCGATCCTCTTCCGGTCGCTCGAGCCCATCCTGCCCGTCGTCATGCAGGCGTTCTCCGACATCGGCAGCGCGATCGGAGCCGCGCTCGTGCCGGTGCTCCCCGCACTCGTGTCGCTCATGAACGCCCTGGTGCCGCTGCTGTCCACGGCCCTGGTCGCCGCCCTGCCCATCGTGGTCGGCCTGATCCAGGGACTCGCGGGCGCTGTGTCGTTCCTCGCACCTGTGCTCATCGGTGCGGTCACCGCTGTGGTCGATTTCGTGGCCGCGAACGCCGACTGGCTTTCTGGGCTTGCGATCGCGGCCGGGGTGATCGCGGGTGTCGTCGTTGCTCTCAACGCCTACCGGGCGGCGCAGCTCATCGCGGTAGCAGTGACATACGGGGCCAACGGTGCGATGCTCCTGGCGGGCACCTCGGCGAAGTTGTTCGCCGCTGGGCTGGCCGTTTACACGACCGCTCAGAACATCGCGACCGGGGCGGCAAACCTGTTCCGGGCTGCGATGAGCGCGAACCCGATCGTCCTCGTCGCCACGGCTATCGCTGCGCTCGTGGCGGGTCTTGTGTGGTTCTTCACTCAGACCGAGCTCGGCAAGGCGATCTGGCAGGAGTTCACGCGGTTCCTCGGCGAGGCATGGGCGAACATCTCGGGCTTCTTCACGGCGGCCTGGGAGAACGTCATCCAGCCAATCTTCAAGGCGATCGGCGACGTCGCGGTCTGGCTCTACGAGACGATCCTGAAGCCGGTCTTTGACGGTATCGGCGTGGTCGTCGGGTTCGTCGCGGCAGCTTTCAAACTGCACTTCGATCTCATCGTGAACGCGTTCCGCCTCGTCGGCGCGATCGCGGCCTGGCTGTGGACGAACGCCCTGCAGCCCGCGTTCGCTGCCATCGGCGCGGCTGCGGCCTGGCTGTGGGCGAACGCGATCAAGCCCGCCTTCGAGGCGATCGGCGCCGTCTTCAACTGGCTCTGGCTCAACGTCATCAAGCCGGTGTTCGACGGGATCGCTGCGGTGTTCACCTGGATCTGGCAGAACATCATCAGCGTCTACATCGGCTGGATCACGGGCTCGATTCAGGCGCTTGGCGCGGTCTTCGAGTGGCTGTACAAGAACATCGTGAAGCCGGTCTGGGATGGGATCTCCGGGGCGATGAAGGCCGCCTGGAACTGGATCAACGCTTACGTGTTCGCCCCGTTCAAGGTCGGCATCGACCTGATCGGGAAGGCGTTCGACAACGTCGCGAGGGCGATCGGCACAGCCTGGGACGGCATCAAGAAGGCCGCCGCGGTCCCGATCAACTTCGTGCTCGATACCGTCTGGAACAAGGGGCTCCGGTCGTTCTGGAACGACATGGTCGGCACCCTCGGGTTGAAGGACATGAAGCTGCCGAAGGCCGGACTGGTGAAGTTCGCGTCCGGTGGCGTCATGCCCGGCTACACGCCTGGCCGCGACGTGCACCAGTTCTGGTCACCCACCGCGGGAGGGCTCGCGCTCTCCGGCGGTGAAGCGATCATGCGCCCGGAGTTCACTCGCCTTGTGGGCGGGTCGGCCGGTGTCGACGCCCTGAACGCCGCAGCTCGTAACGGCAAGCTGCCGTTCGGCGACGGAGAAGGCAACTTCTTCGGCGACGTGTGGGACAACATCACGAAGGCCGCGTCGGTCGCGTGGGAGTTCATGTCGAACCCCGCGCAGGCGATCAAGTCGCACGTCATCGACGGGATCATCCGGCCGTTGATGGGCGATCAGAACATCTTCGGCAAGACCGTCGGGGGCATGGCCGAGAAGACTCTGATGGGCTTCGTCGACCTGTTCAAGAAGGCGGCGCCGAAGGGCGTCGGCTCGAAGGGCATGGTCTGGGAAGCGATGTGGAACATCGTGCGGGGATCGCTCCCCGGCGCGGTGATGACGTCGAACTTCCGGCCCGGCGCGAAGACCGTCAACGGCGGCCAGTCGTACCACGCCCTCGGGCGTGCGATCGACATCGTGCCGGCCAGCATGGCGACGTTCAACGCGCTCGCGAAGCTGTTCCCGAACGCCTCCGAGCTGATCTACACCCCCGCGGGCAGTCGACAGCTGCAAAACGGCAAGCCGTTCGCCGGATGGTCGGAAGCCGTGAAGCGCCAGCACTACAACCACGTGCACCTCGCGATGGCATCCGGCGGCGTCGTCCCGAAGCTGTACGACTCCGGCGGCTGGCTGCCGCACGGCGGCATGGCCGTCAACCGCTCCGGGAAGCCAGAGCCCGTGCTGACGAACGACCAATGGGGCGTTCTGAAGAGCGGCATCGGGACCGGCCTGCAGGACGGTGACCAGGTCACGATCGTGGTCGAGGGCACCCCGCTGACTGGGACCGTGCGCCGGGTACTGCGGGAGTCTGTGCCCTCGGCAATGGCAGTCCACTCCGAGTTCGCTCGCTGACCCGTTTCCGCGGCCCCGCCCTCGTGGCGGGGCCGCCATCGTTGAGGAGTTGCAGATGGTCGACAAGAGCGTAGGCACCGCGGGAACACTGCGGATCTCGGACGACGGGTCTGTCGTCCGGTACTACGTGATCTGCACCGACCCTGCGACGTCCGTCGGCACGTACCGGTACGCGATCAACGGGACGAACTACACCACCACCCTCCCGTCCGGGTTCGGCAGCAAGCTGCTCGGCTCGCGCACGTACACCGCGAGCGGGACGACGAGCCTGTCTCAGCAGGCCACCGGCACGCAGGGGCTCGGCGGCGCGGCATCCATGCAGGTGGGGATCAATCGCCCGCTCCCCACCGCCCCGTCGGGGCTGGCGGTGACGCGAGTCTCGGACACGCAGCACGCGCTGAACTGGTCGAGGAACGCGACCTACTCGAGTGTCGTCGTGCAGCGGCGCACGGACGGTGGGGCCTGGCAGCAGATCGGCAATCCTGCGGGCAACGTCGCCACCTTCACCGACACGACCACCTCGGCGAACCGGAAGTACGAGTACCGCGTCGCGGGGAAGACCGCGGCGGGGCAGTCCGGATGGTCGGGCCTGGCGACCGTCTACACGACTCCGGCCGCGCCGACGGGTGTCGCTGCCGAGCGCACCGGGAACGACATCGTCGTCCGTGCGTCGGGCGTACCCCCGTACGCGACCTCCTACGACGTGCGCGACGGCGACACCGTCGTCGCCACGAGCGTCACCCTGCCGTGGACGCACCTGTCGCCGAACCCGGCGACGCCTCACACGTACACAGTGCGCGCGAAGGTGAGTACGCTCGCGAGCGCGTACTCGGCGCCTTCGAACACCGTCCAGCTGCTCACGCCGCCGAACGCCCCAACCGGTCTCGCACCGAACGGGGCCGTCCGGCCCGGCGACGCATCGGTGCGGTTCTCGTGGACTCACAACCCGGTGGATTCCTCGACGCAGACCGCGTATGAGGTTCGCTACCGGACCGCAGGCAGCGCACCGTGGACGACTATGCCCGGCACCACCGCCGCGTTCCGAGACATCGCGCTCGCCGTCGGCGGCTGGGAGTGGGAAGCGCGCACGAAGGGGTCACACCCGGACTGGTCGCCCTGGTCCTCGACGGCGACGCTCTCGGTGATCGATCGTCCTGGTGTCGCGGTGACCCAGCCGGAGACCGAGTGGGACACATCGACCCTCCCCGTCGAGTGGTCATGGTTGCAGGTGCAGGGGCGTCCGCAGTCGGCATGGCAGATCGAACTGCTCAACGGCGCCGGCGACATCGTCGAGGAGCGTTCCGGATCTGGTGCGGCCACGACGTTCACGCTCACGACCCGCCTCATCGAGGGGGACTGGACCGTCCGTGTCCGGGCGGCGACCGGGGACGTGTGGTCCGACTGGGCCGCGCAGTCCTTCGCGGTCGTCTTCGATCCGCCCGCCCTGCCGTCGATCAGCGGGGAGTGGGATGAGAGTGAGGGGGGCGTCTCGCTGTCGGTTGCCTTCGGTGACCCCGACAGCCCGGTCATCGATCTGACGAACGTGGTCTCGAACCCGTCCTTCGAGGCGGCAAGCGGCAACGTCGAGGTGAAGCGCAACTATGCGCTGACACCATTCGGGACGGCAGTGCTTCCCGGCTACGCCTCGTATCCGTCGTCGAACCCAGCGCTCGAGTCGAACACTGGCGGGGTCAACCTCGACGGCGTCTCGGCCCTGCCGGTCGCGGGTCATCCGAGCAATGCGACGTATCTCACGATCCCGGCTGGCGCTGCTCCGGGCGGCGGTGCCGTGATCGCGAGTGGTCTCCCTGCCGGCGACTATGTCGTGTCGATGCTGGTCAATCGCCGGAACGGTCCGACGACGCAGATGCAGCTCGCCCTGCGGGGTTCCGCTGGAATCGGTCTGGCGCGGACGTTCCCGTTCGATGTCTGGACGGAGGTCCGGGAGACGGTCACGGTCACGGCCGCGCAGGCGCCGGGAGTGATCGGCTGGCGGTCGGTGAACGTTGTCGACCCCACGCAGTCAAACTTCCGCATCGCGAACATGCAGGTCGCACCCGCAGGGCAGCAGATCCCCCAGGGGGCGCTCGTCATCAGCGGGGCGAAGTCCGGATACGACCCCGATCTCACGTCCGCGTGGATCGGGACGGCGGAAGCGTCGCCGTCTGTTCTCAGGGGCGTCGGCGTGGCCGGCGTATCGTCGTCTGTGGGGGTCGCTGCTGTGCGGTCGTCTCAGTGGGCGAAGGAAGGGCAGTACTCGCTTCGTCTGATCGCGAAGAGTCCGACGAGCGCGGTGGAGTGGGCCAACATCACCCTCCCCGCGAATGCCGGTGCACGAGGAACGCTCGTCATCACCCGCCGCCAGACCGCTCCCATCACGGGGCCTGTCTGGACCACGGCGATCGGTCGCGTCTACTGGAACCCGTCGCCACAGACGTTCTCGCCCGCCGCTCCGAATGCGGCAGGCGAGACCGAGCTTCGGGTGTACTCGGCCACGGCGCTCTCCGGGTCAAACGTCATCCTCCCGCACGGTGGCCTCGCTGGCACGGCGGACGTCTGGTACGACCTCGCAACGGTCGTCCCGGGCGTCAGTTACGCCGGTCCGGCGTTCAGCGGTGACACGGGGCAGGTCGAGGTCGGTGGCGTGGAGCGGCGCACCGTGTGGAACGGTGCGCCGCACGCGTCGAGTTCGTCGACCGCGGCGCTCCCGCAGACGGTGAACATCAAGGTCGAACGGTCCGTCGACGGTGGCGAGACGTGGGAGTCGGTGGCCGACGTAGCAGGTACGGCGTTGCTCATCGACTGGGAATCGCTGAGCTTCGGCGAAACCGTCTACCGCGCCACGGCTCTCTCTTCCGAGGGGGCCACCGCGGCGACAGAGGTCGTCGTCGAGGCGCGCTCCGGGGCGCTGTGGCTCTCCGGAGGCGACGGTTTCGGTGCGACTGCACGGCTCCCGCTAGACCCCGCCGTGAACATCACGGCGGGTCGCCAGCGCGCGCTCAAGCAGTACGCCGGACGGTCGCTGCCCGTCGCTCTGACGGGGGCTGCGCTCTCGCGATCTGTGGCCGTCTCCGGGCGGACCTCCGACCGCGACGACGACACGGCTGACGTCGAACGCCTGACGCGCATCGCGCAGCTCGAGACGGACCTGTTCCTATTCCGCGATCCCGATGGTCGCCGCATCTACGGCGCGATCGGCGATATCCAGCTGCCCCGCCAGTCGTCCACTCCCCACCCCGACGGGTGGGAAGGCGTCTGGGGGTACAGCTTCACCCTCACGGAGGCGACGCGATGAATGGATGGGCGTTCGAGCTGTTCGACAGCGAGGACCGGCCCCTCGGTGCCCTTGACGGGGTCACCGGGGGGTCGGCCGAGATCGTCGCACAGAGCGCCCTCGGCGGGTCAGGGTCTCTCACACTCGACCACCGCCGCGATATCGACTGGCTCTCGCACCGCGTGCAGGCGACGTTCTCCGACGGAGTCCGACCGTGGGCTGTCGGGACGTACCTGCTGAGCTCTCCGACCGAGTACCACAGCGAGGTCGGGGTGTCGTACTCGGTGGGCCTGCTCACCAAGATGAACGTCATCAACGAGGACACCGTCGAGCAGCGGTTCACGCTGCCGGCGGGCACCACGGTGATCCCGGCAGTCGTCGCGCTCATTGAGTCCACGGGGGAGACGCGCATCGCGGTCACCGCATCCGAGGCGGCGCTCACCTCGGGCCTCACCTGGGAGGCGGGCACCTCGAAGCTCACGATTATCAACGACCTCCTGCAGGCCGCCGGGTACTGGAGTCTCTGGTGCGACGGGTCCGGGCTGTTCCGGGTCGAGCCGTACATCGACCCCGCATCGCGGCCGGTCAGCTTCGAGTTCGAGCACGGCGAGACCAGCGTGCACTTCCCCGACTGGGCCCGGGAGCAGGATCTCTCATCCGTTCCGAATCGCTTCGTCGCCGTTGGCCAAGGGGATGAGACGGCGGCGCCCCTCGCCGGGGTCGCCACCAACGAAGATCCGAACTCGCTGTACTCCTATCAGGCGCGCGGCGGCCGATGGATCACGGCGACCGAGGAAGGTGTCGAGGCGACGACGCAGACGATCATCGACCAGTACGCGGCCCGCAAGCTCGCCGACGCGATGAGCCCGGTATCCCGCCTCACGGTCACGCACGCGATGCTGCCGCTGAACCCGAACGATCTCGTCGCCTTCATCCCCGAGGACGGACGCCGGCGGCTGGCCACGGTGCAGCGCATGTCGTGCTCTTTCGAGTTCGACACCGATGTGCGCGCGGAGTGGAGGGAGGTCACCTGATGGTCGATCTCCTCCGCCCCGTCCTCGACCAGATCGCGAAACTCTGGGGACGCATCGACCTCATGCCGGTGATCCGCTGGGCCACCGTCGTGCAGGCCAGCCCGCTTCGCGTGACGCTCGACGGAGATCTCGAACCGCTGGCGCTGAGCCCCCAGACCACGGTGCCCTCGCTGAGCGTGGGCGATCGCGTGTTGTGCGTTGAGCAGCATCGACGGGTCACGATCATCCAAGCCGCCGGGCTGCGGGACGTGCGTTCGCTGCCCGACGCCAGGTACGCGATTGGACCGAGCAGCTTCACCGTGACGGCGGCCGCGTCTTCATGGCAGAACGTCGGGCTCTCGCTGACCTACACCCCACCCGCCGACCTCTGGGTCGACGTCGAAGTCAGCGCCGAGGTAGCCGGAGGAACCGGGGCGACGATCTCCTACACGATGATCGGCGTCAACGTCACCGGCGGCCTCACGTTGGGACCGGACACCCCGCCCGACGGGGGACCAGTCGCATCGCAGTGGACCCGGTTCTCGTTCTCACCCGTGCACACCGCGATCGAGAATCCGACGAAGCGCGTGCTGCTCCCCGGAGGTGTCGAGACCGTGTTCACATTCTGGGCTAGACGAAACGCGGTCCCAAGCGCGGGCTCCAACGTCTGCAACTACTCGATGATCACTCTGCGACCAGTGAGGTGGGCCTGATGGACGAAGAACTGCGCACGCTGCTCGCCGCCGTCATGACGACGGCCGGGCTCCCCGCCGACTCCTCGGACGAGATCGCGTTCCATCTTGCGCTGCACTTCCCGGGACACGCCCAGGCGCTGCTCGACCACCGACCACCGCAGTCGCCGGCCGATCTCGACGACGGCGCTGACAGCATCACCGAACCCCCGGACCTCCCGGGGGTTTCTCTTTGAGGAGGAACGGACCCATGGGCAAGATCAACGGCGTTGCTGCGGCCGCCTGGCTGCGCGCGCAGGGCGCTCTCGCGCACGACGGCGCCTGCCTTCACTACGTCTGGCAGGCGTACAAGGCGCAGGGCGCATCGACCGGCCGCCACGCAGGAACGGCGCTCGAAGCGTGGAACAAGACCGAGCGTCGACACCCGGGCGACCGGAACCCGCCCGTCGGCGTCCCGGTGTGGTTCGGCGCGAAGGCCGGATCCGCCGCCGGAGACGTCGTCATCAGCCTCGGCGGCGGCAAGGTCGTCGCGACCGACTACCCGCGATACGGCGTCGTCGGCGTCTGCACGATCGCTCAGCGCCAGGCGCAGATCGGCCGACCCTACCTCGGCTGGTCGGAAGCGATCTTCGACCAGCAGATCGCCATCCCCACACCTGCATCCGGTGGCGGATCGTCCGTCGCACCGGCCCCCCAGAAGAAGGAAGAAGAGGAAGAAGACATGATCATCATCATCCAGCGAGCGAACTCGCAGCTCGCCAAGGGGCGGCTTCTACCGTCGGGGCGAACCCGCGAGATCACTCCCGCCGAGAACGCCGTCTACCGGTCGCTCGAGGGCAGGGGAGCGGCGGAGTTCGTGACCGTCTCGGACAAGGTCTACGAGAACCTCCTGTCGGGTTCCAAGGCAACCGTCTGAACCGCGGTGTCCGAGGGAATCCCCGACCACGCGGCACGCCATCGGCACCGATCGCTCCCCGCGTGGGTGATCCTGAGCGTCGGCGTTGTGGCGACAGGGGCAGGACTGCTGTGGTCTTCCGGGCTTCGGGACGACGCCGGGGAGGCGCTGCTCGACGAGCCGACCGCGAAGGTGCTCGTCGCTCTGCTCGGCGCCGCGGGAACACTGCTCGCGCTGCTCCTGCAACGCACCGGCGAGGTGCGTCATCAGGTGAAGAACTCACACGGTACGAACCTGCGCGACGACGTCGACGACACCCGCAGAGAGATCGCCGAGGTGCGCGAGATCGCAAGGCATGCGGTACGCGCCGCGCGCAAGGCATCCGACGACACCGTCCAACTCCGCGAGGACGTCCAAGCGGGGCGCCTGGAAACCGGAGAGGTGCGCGCCGACGTGCGCGGGCTTCGCAGGGACATCGGTCGCCTGACCGACGCCATCAACCACAAGAGGGAGACGCAATGAACAAGATCTGGTTCCCGCTGCAGCGCGCGATCCGCACGGCCCTGCAGGTCGTCATCGCCGCTGCGGCCATCCTCGCGACGACCGTCGTCGTCGCTCCGCAAATCCTCACCGCGATCCAGGATGTGCTTCCGGGCCCGTTCGTGGCGTGGCTCACCGGCGCTATCGCCGTGCTCGCGGGCATCAGCGCCGCAGTGGCACGTGTGATGGCCATCCCGGCAGTCGACGAGTGGTTACGCAACTTCGGGGCCGGCTCCGCTCCAGCAGGCGCGGTCGCCTACCGTGGTCCCGACGGCAAGTCCACAGGGCTCACCCGACGCCAGTGGCGCGCGATGCTCGACGGCGCAGATACCGGTACCGACGACACGACAAAACTCCGCACCGCGATCTCCGAACACAACGATCGCCTCGGGCTCTGATTCCGAGAAGGCCCCCACCTAGCTCCGGCCAGGTGGGGGCCTTCTGTCGTTAAGCCTTCCGAACGGAGAGCATCTGCCATCCCTCGGGCACCTGAGCCTCGAGCGCGGCCATGTCTTCGGCTTCGATCTCACGTTCACCGTCACGGCGTTCGAACTTGCCCTCGACGGAGCGCACCGGGGTTCCGTTCGTCATGGTCGGGATCGCGGAGACGAGGTCCCACCCTTCGGGTGCCTGCGCGACGAGCTGTGCACGGACGTCTGCGAGGTTTTCCCCCTTCAGGGTGACTGCGTGGGTCTCGACGGGGCGGATGAGTCCGATAAGCATCAGACCAGCCTAGGCCGGAGGTGACTCGGCGGTCGCAGGTGTCACCGGAGCCTCACCCGGCACGCGAGGACCCCGGCGCTTTGGGGGAGGAGCCGGGGTCAACGCACGGCCAACGTACACCTCCCGCGAACCACTGTGAAGGGTACGCCCCTGGTCGATTGCGCTCCGGTGCGGGGCGCGGTTGTAGACAACCAAGACGCCGCTGCCGTATCGTGCGACGTCAGTGCGGTTACGCGGTAGCGCGGTTCGGGGGAGGTCCCGTTCACCGCTCTGAGGCCTTCCGCTCCGCAGCCCGCGTGGATGCGGAGCGGAAGGCCGACCAAATCGTTCTCCGCCGGATCATCGAGCGCCACGGCGCTGACGCACTCGTGAAACGGAGAAAGAAGATATGGCACTGTCGGGTGGCCCGGTGGACCGGACGCGGCTCGGGGAGAGCGCGTATGCGCGGCTGCGGTCGGCGATCATTGCCGGCGACTTGGAGCCAGGGGCGATGCTCGGCGTCTACGAGACTGCCAAGGCTTTCGGCACCTCAAGGGCGCCCGTCCAGGTCGCGTTGGATCTGCTCGCCCGTGAAGGGCTCGTAGAGGTGTATCGCAACTCGTATTCGCGAGTGGCGTCGGTGGACAGGGAGAGCACGCGCAAGGCGGTCGACGTACTCACGGATGTGTGGACGGGCGCCGTTCGCCGGTTCCTACCGAGGGCAGGCGAGGAGGAGGTTGCGGCCCTGAGCGACCTCACAACCCAGATGGCGGCGACGATAGCCAGCCGGGACGTGGCGTCTTTCGGGGACGTTCTGGAAGAGCTAGCGGTGAGCTGTTCGAAAGGTGACGCGAGCCCGGAGCGCGCCAGCATCGTCCGTCAGACCTGTGCCCACGTTCACCGCTACTGGCTGTTCTCGGATCGCGCGTTCGATTGGGATGCCGCCGAGACGCTGACCGCAGTCATCCGCCCAGCCATACGATCGCGGGACGCCGCCGGAGCGTGCGACGCCATCACAGGATTCCTTGACGACGTCGCTGCTGACGCCTCCTGATCCGGGGGCTCATGACTCTTCGTCGTCGAGCTGCACGGCGTTGCCCCACACCCAGCACCGGAACGTCTGGCCCTCGGCCCGGAACTCGATGCCGGCGGCGAAGGGCGTGGAGCGGACGAGCTTCGCGTCGACACGCACGGCCTCGGGCCCGAACCTCACCCACGCGCGAACGCGCTTCGGTCGCGGGTGGATCGTCATCGGCTGCTCCCGTACGTCCATCTCGCGATCAGTGAGCGACTGCAGCGGGCCGTGCTTCGCGGCCTCGAGGATCGATCGCGCCTGCGATTGCATGTCGCGGTAGGCGGAGAGCGTCGCTCCTGGGTTGCCCATGGCCGGTGTGTTCCTTCCTCCGGCCGAGAGGGTCGATTCTACGTCGCGACGTCGACAACGCAGTCGACAGGGTCGTGGCACCGCTGTTTGGAGCAGCATGCACGCCGGATGAGTGTCCCCCAAAAGGAGGACAGACACCCTTAGAGACTTTTACTACAGTCCCTAGAAAGGTCTGCATGAGCCGGAAGTGGCTCGCGGATGAATGTGAGACGAAAGAGGCGAATTCGATGTTGAACGCCACGGATGCCGGGAAGGCATCGGCTGTTAACCGTAAAGCTAGAGTAGCCTTTGTTGTCGCGATCCTTGGTTGGGTGGCCGTGTGGACAGCCATAATCGCGACCCCGTGGATCCTGCGTTCGAGTGTTCGGACGGGCGACTATGAGAACGTCTTCGTTGCCCCGGCAATTGTTCTAGCCATTGCACTGGCCCTCAATGCTGCGGCCTTGATCCTGGGTATTATCGCTATTCGCAATCGTGCTCACGCCGGAGGTTTCGGGGGTGTGGCGTCGGTGGCGATAGCCGCTTCGGGTCTTCTCGGGCTGCTTGCATATGTCGTTGTCACGTACGGAGTGTTGCCTTCGATCGTGTAGTGCGTGGCTTTTGGCGATTATCCGGGGGGAGTTCGCCAAGTGTGCTTTTCAATGAAGATGAGTCACAGGAGGGTAGCTAAGAAAATGAAACCACCCAATGAGAACGGGATTCGGGAGCGGAGTAATCGAAAACGCCGCTTCGCTCTCGGTGCGGTTCTTTTCGGTATTGCGATTGCCGTGTCGTCGACGTCTGCGGCATACGCCGGCGCGCAAGCCGGGACTACAGGGTCGGGATATACGGTGTTCCCTAAGGCGTCACCATATATCTCGTATTCATACGTCACCAAATGTCACAGTGACCAGAGTACGTCGAGCTTCACCTATCAAGGCAAAGCGAAGCTCGGCACCTCGGAGGCTGTGGGTCCGAGGCAGACTTGGCCCGGCCCCGACAGTACCGTCACGTTGAGGAGGATTGGCTCCTACACCGGAAATTGGTATTGCCTTGCTCTCTAATAGGACTCGTAAAGGAGAAATGATGCGAAGCAAGAGAAGGATTGGCACGGTGGCCGCGGCCGTGGTATTCGCGGCCGGGATCGCGGGATCGGCGTCGATCGCGTTCGCCAACGCTGACGCGGGCACTCCGCTGAAGGCGGGTGCCACATCGGTTGAGAGCAACGCGATCGCAGGATCGATCGCGGATCTCGCTCAGATGACGCTTGACCGCGGTCCAGCTTCCCAGGCCCGGTCATACCAAGGAGGTGCCGAGGGGGCGGCGATGCTGGAGCAGGCAGCGCTGGAACGCACGGTTGAATCGGGTGAGGTCAGTGACCCGGACTACGAAGCGAACCACCTTCGGTACGTGGAGTGCATGACGAATGCGGGCTTTGCCCCCGACTTCCGGAAGAGCGCGAGCGGTTTCTATGTCCAGCTCCCGTTCCGGAACGTCGCAGATACAGAGGCGCTGGATGCTGCACTCGCCGGTTGTTCCACCAACACGGCGGCGATCGATATGATCTACCGCCTTCAGGAATCCAACCCCAAGCTCATCAAGGACTCGCGTCAAGTGGCGGTTGAGTGTCTCTTTGAAGCAGGCTACGTCAGCGACAGCTACACGACGAAGGACTTCGAGAAGGACTGGGGGGCTGACAACTTCCCGTTCGACGCGACCCTGGCAGGGCCGAATGACTGTCTCTGGGGTGCGGGATACGGCTACTTCGCGGAAGGAGAATGATCGATGCCTTCCGAGTCCCGCCTTCGTCGCCGTTTGGGTGCAATCGGTGGCGTACTGCTGATCGGAACAGTGCTCACGCTTGGTAGCGGCAACGCCGCGCTAGCTGGGGCTGACGCCGGAACGTACGCCAAGGGCAAAGTGATTACCCCCACCGCCTCACCGTATATCTCGTATTCGAACGTCACTGAGTGTCGAGGCTTTGCGGGCGGCGCGTTTATTTGGCAGTCCCGCGCTCAACTCGGCACCGACGTCGCAACAGGTCCGGTCTACACCGTGACTGACGGCGACAGCACTGTGTCCCTTCGGAAGGTTGGCACGTACACGGGGAGCTGGCGGTGCATCAATAAGGCTGGTGGAACCGGTTAGCTCCTCAATCAGAACGCCCTGTTCATCCGAATGAACGCTCGTACGCCCGTGGCTGCTGCCACGGGCGTACGAGCGCCAGGGGATGCACGCTCGAAAAGGGGCGACCGTCTGTGTCTGGCGCGGACGCGCACCTCGCTCAGTCAGACCGCCGATCGGTTGATCGCATCAGCGAACTTGACTGCGTGGGGATAGTCCTTCGAGCGGCCCTCGATTACGACGACGCCCTGGGGAAGCTCGACGGTGACATAGCACTTCGACGTGTCCTTCCGCGCGACGGCTCCGACGACAAAACCGACGGGGCCGGCGATGAGTGCCCCCGCTCCCATGCGAGTGAGCGTTGAGCGCTGCGAAGGCGCGCCCTGCGTCGCCTCGGCCTCTGCGCCCTGCAAGCTGACCGACTTGCCCCCACCTTTCAAGACGCCGTCGCGCAGTTTGTACGCACCAAATTCGGCGGCCGGCAGGCGCACGGGCTGGACGACCTTGGGCGCAGACGGCGGAGCGATGTTCTGCCGTTCCGTGCCAGTCGCCTCCCGGAGCGCGGACACGAACTCGTCGTGCGCGTTTCTCGGGTGCAGTGCGAAGGCCAGCGCAGACTTTGCGGGGTCGGGGGTTGCTGACCAGCCAGATGCGGCGACCCGCAGGTACGTGACCGAGCCGGGGATGATGTCGTAACCAGTGATCTTCTCGAGTGGGATCTCAGAGCGCTTCGTCATTCGTCCGACTCGACCGAGCAGGTTGTACTCGAAAATCAGGTGAGTGTCTGTGATGACGGCCTTGCCGTCGGCGCTCTTGTGCTCGATCACGGTGCTCATGCTGCCGACTATACCTAGGCCTGTCCGCCGAGGAAGAGGCGCCGCGTGAGGATCAGGCACAAGTCACATTGATGACGGTAGCTGCGCCCTGGTGCAGTGGTCTAGGGGGCGGAAGGCGTTTGGCCGCCCGAGCGCTTTGCAAGAGAAGCAACGAGGTCAAAGAGTTGCGCAGCTCCCACGTTATCTTCGGGCGCGCCACCCGGCCGTTCGGGCGGAGCGGTGAGTACTCGTCGTGCAAGCATGCGATACATCTCAGCCTGTTCCTCATAGCCCAGCGGCTCGATGAACGCCGGAAAAGACTGCAGCTGAACTGCCATGCTCTGCGCCCAGTTCGCCATCCGACGGTGTTGGCCGGCCTGACGCGCCAGGTATGCGGAGATTCCGCCGATGCCGACGGCGCCGGCTGCTTTGAACGCGAGAGCCGTCCAGTCGCTCTGGAAGGTCAAGAGCCAACCCTCTTTGCCATTGCCGAAGAGGAGCGCGAAAGCGAGCGCGATTGAGAATCCGACGAGTGCGGCTACGCGGAAGCGGTTGGCCGAGCCGACTTCGTCGTCAGCGTAGGCAGCGAAATGACGCGACAGCGATGCATTCCCCACGATGCCTGCCGCGTCTTTGGCTTTCGAAACAGAGTCCTGCAGCTCTTCATTAAGAAGCATCGCCGAGGCTCGCAAAGCCGCTTGGTCCATCAAGGTTGTTGCCTGCTGCGCGACGAGCGCTGTTCGAGACACGATGCCGCGGCTTTCCGCATCCGCCACTGCTCCCAGTTCATGCATGACGGTCACGTGCGAAGACAGCGTGCTGCAGGCCGTTCGGATCCAACCAAGCATGGCTTCGTCGTCTCCGGAGCGTATCGAGTCCCGAAGTTGATCGAGGAGCGCTTCTCCGATGGTCGTGAAGCTGTTGTCGTGATAGTCCGTGGGATAGCCGATGGGTTCGAGCATGCGATCGACCTCTTGGAAAATCTCCAGCTGCTCGTAGAGAAGAGCTCTCGTCGACGGGTCAAATGCACCCTGTGTATTGATGTGCCCGGTGAGGCCCTGGATTCGCTCCGTAAACATGTCGCTCCTTGCGCTGCGTAAACCCTATCTGGGGTCGCGTGAGCGCGGAACGCATCGAGGGAGCGGCGCTGGGAACAAGCACTAGTAACGTTCGTGACGAGGGAGCGACAGCACCAGGGACAGGCACGCGTGTGGCATGCTTTCAGCCATGATGCCAAGGGTGACATTGCGACCGGGGGAGCGGGCCTCGATGTGGCTGCCGTATCGCGGAGATCCCGGCGCAAACTACCGCTGGCTGAAGGACGTGTGCGGCGCACGCACGCGTCCTGTCTACAACCGCGAGACCAAGGAGTTCGAGGTTGCTCGTGAACATACTCAGTTCGTGATCGATGCGCTCGTAGCCGAATACAGGCGAGTACGCATCGTCCAATACGGGCACGCCCGGACCACCTGTGTCGACGCGTGCTGGAACGCGAGCGCGTCGACAGTAGCGGATTGCGTGTGCGGATGCGCGGGCGCGAACCACGGCAGCCGCCGACCGCTCGGCAAGGAGGTTCGAGCTGGACTGTCTGTCGAGAACGAACTCGTCCGAGCCGACTATGTGGTGACTAAGAAGAGGTGGAAGCTGGTTGTCTGAGCGGGCTGCCGACCGAACTGCGACCAGCGAGAATATGGGGCCGAAATGATCGATGACGATGGCTGGGCTCTTGGGTCCTGGGTGAAGATCGACGGCGGACATACGATCACGCGGGCGCGAGGTCTGAGCGACGAGGAATGTGTGCGCATCCGGGCGTCGATGAGGCGATTGCGAGGGTTCAGCGGACACGCGATCCTTGGCCCGCTCGTTGACTCCCTGAACCAGCTCACAGAGACGCTCGATGAGATGCTCACGGTTGCGCCGAGCACGTTCAACCATGGAGCCTTTCGGTCGCGTCTAAACGGGCGGATGAGCTCGGCACTTACGTCTTTCAGTGGCTTTCGGGCGGCGGTCGAGCAGCATGTTCGTGATCTCGCCTTGCCAACCCCGAGTAGTGCACCCGAGAATTTCCGCACCCTGTACGCGAGCCATCCGTCGTATCGACTCGTTCATATGTTGCGCAACCTGGATCAGCATCGGCCACCTGCATCTGCGGTCCTTGCTGTCAGTAAAGACGAGGACCCCGAAACCGGTGCGCCGCGGTCGCGGCCCACCATTGACGTGCTCGCCACGGTGGAACGCTGCGCCGCAGAGTCGTCGAACGCGAAGTACCGAGTGCAGTGGGAGCAGTGTGGGGCACTCTGGCGAGGACAGGCCGAGCTGGTCGACGTTCGAGAGCTGTTTCGCGCCGCGTATGCCGCATGTGAGACGGTGCTTGCCGCTCATCTGAATGAGGCGGAACCATGGATTCTCCGAGACGCATACTTCATCGCGGGTCTCGTCGCGGAGGTCGAACCCTTGGGATCAGCGCACGCGCTTCGCGTCGCCCGGGACGAGTCAGGCAAGATGGCCAACATCGAAGACATTCATCTGAGTGCGCTCACATTTGGCGAAGCCTTGGCGACGTTGGATGCGGCTCGACGAATTCTCGGAAAGTGCAGCGTCGCGGAGGATGATCCTTCGCCGGCGCCCGCAGACCCCGCTTCCACTCGCTCGACGGGATGAGATCGGACCACGCTCACGTTGATGACGGGGGATGCGCCCTAGTGATTGCTCCCGCCGGCATAAAGACGCGTGGATGGTCGATCTATTACCAGGGAGGTGGATGCTGCATTTTGATTTGGGCCGTATTGAATCCGCTACTAGGGGCCGTTTCTGGTTCCCTGGCCCTGGCCGCGTGAGGATCAGGCACCAGTCACATTGATGACTGCGGGATTGGTGGTGCTCATCTGGGCCGTCGCTGGTCCCGCGCTGACTTCACTGTTCGAGCAGGCGATCCAGCGGGTCTCGGGACTCTGAGATGAACGGCCGACGTCGTTTGGCGGATGACCGCGGCTCCAGCCCGGTGGAGTTCGTGCTGGTGGGTACCCTCCTCACGGCGCTCACCCTCGCTGTGCTGCAGCTCGCGTTCGCGGTGTACGTACGCAACGTGGTGCACGACGCTGCCGTCGAAGGCGCGTATCACGCGGCCCTCGCCGATACGACTCCGGAAGAAGGCGTCGAACTCACCCGCGACGTGATCTCGCGTGCCGTCGGCGCGACCTATGCCGAGGACATCAGAGTCGGGGTCTCCGGCGCTCCACCGTACGAGACGGTCGATATTCGCGTCCGCACGACGTTTCCGCTGCTCGGACTGATCGGTCTTCCCCTTGCGATGGAGGTGGAGGCTCATGCACCCGCTGAGACTTTCGGGGAGAGATGACGAGGGATCGGCCGCTCTCGAGTTCATCACGGTCGGGGTGATCCTCCTGGTCCCGCTGATCTATCTCGTGATCGCTCTCGGTGCGATCCAGGAGCAGACCTTCGGAGCGGAAGCGGCAGCACGTCATATCGCCCGCGTGATCGCACGGGCGCCGGACGCAGAGACGGCGGCGGAGCGGAGCGATGCCGTGCTTGCGGGGATCGTCGGCGAGTACGGCCTCGATGAGGATGCGGTGGACCTGACTCTCGCCTGCATGCCGCGGTCCGTCGAGTGTCCGTCGGCCGGGGCGACGGTGGTCGTGACCGTCGCCACGCGCGTGCGGCTGCCCCTGGTGCCGGAGGTGCTCGGACTCGACCGGTCGACGGCCGTCCCGGTGCAGGCCGAAGCGGTGCAGAAGGTGTCGCGGCTGTGGGGTGCGCAATGACGGGGCGACGCAGGATGTCAGAGCAGATCCGAACAACGAGTGGCCCTGCGGAGGGGCAGGATGAGGGGAGCGTGCTGCTCCTCACCCTCGGCTACGTGCTGCTCGCGCTGGCCGTGATCTTCGCCTGCGTCTGCGCCACCGATCTCTACATCGCCCAGAAGCGGTTGGATGCCCTGGCCGATTCCGCTGCGCTCGCCGGAGCGGACGGCTTCACACTGGTCGTGCGCGACGGCAGCGTGCGGGCCGAGCTGACGGATGCCGGTGTCGCGGAACAGGCCGATGCTCTGGTGGCCGCACTGCCCGGGGAGGCATCGATCATCACGGCAGGAACGCCCGATGGCGTCACGGCGCGCGTCACCGTCGCCGCGGAGTGGGATCCGCCGTTGGTGTCGGTCTTCGTGCCCGACGGCGTCCCTCTCGGGTCGACGGCCACGAGCCGCACTGCTCTACGGTGATGGGATTCTCGGCTCCCGGGCGAGGCAGAGCCACGTGATGAGTCGACCTGGCCGTCGGAGAACGTTTGTAACCGTCTTAGTCAACAGCTCGTCAACAGCTAGTTGATTCCGATAAAGGATCCGATCA
This sequence comes from Microbacterium sp. B19(2022), assembly GCF_012030385.1. Taxonomy (NCBI): domain Bacteria; kingdom Bacillati; phylum Actinomycetota; class Actinomycetes; order Micrococcales; family Microbacteriaceae; genus Microbacterium; species Microbacterium sp. B19(2022). Next base: position 50,518 of record NZ_JAAUVO010000019.1, on the reverse strand, counting down.
GGTGCGAGATTCGAAACGGCGGCGTCGCGTACAGCGCCACGACGATGGTGCCAGTGACGATGAAGCCCGCGGCGATCGCCGGATATGTCCCCTCCTTCTTTCGCCTCACAGCTCTGGCCAGTCCGCTCAGGGCAGCAAGAAGACCCATACCGATCACAGCCAGTGAGATTTGAGCCATGACCCCCACGCGATGCCGAAACGCGGGCCTTTCGATGACGGCCGTTATATCTACGCGTTCACGATTGAAGGAACTTGTGCCCGATGCGGCGATGGGGATCATCTCGACGCCATCTCCGTATGCTGCGACGATCTCTTCGCCGCCCATGACGTCTGCTGCAAGAACGACGTCCACACCGATCTTCGTCACGTCCTTGCCGCCGTTTGATGGAACGAGCGCAGTGCTTCCGACGAAGTAGGACTCAACCGATCGTTGCCCGGCTTCCGCGAACATTTGAGGCATGGCCCCGTCGTAGCTGACCTGCATCACCTCGCGCGCGAGAGACTGTTGCGATACAAGCTTGGGTTCCCAGACGACCGCGTAAACTGCGTCCACCACAGCGACTCCATTGAGAGTCGAGTTGGGTTCCAGATCGAGGAGGAACTGGGTAAGTCCGGTTGACATCACGCCGGATTCGACGGCGGGATAGAGCTGTTGTGTATCGCTGGTTTGTGGGCACTCGAAGATGACGTCGAGGTCGTCTCGCGGTGCGCGAGCGTTCGCGGGCGCATAGAGCGAAAGCGCGGTGAGCCCGTCGGGGGCATAGTCCCGAAGGGAAACGTACACGCACGCCAGCCAGAGGTCATCCCTCCCCGACACCGGTTGTACCCGGAGGCCGACCGGTGCTGCGCCGATGGGCGCCAGCCTTTCAGTCGGAGTCTCAACGCTGAGGCCGAACGAGAACATTTCGCTGACGCCCTCAGTAGCGCTCGCTTGTCTCGTATCGCGGGGGTCAATCGTCACAGAGCCCTGTTCCAACGCGTTGTACTCTCGCAGCCCTGTCACACCATCAGAGAGGAGGAGGAACACTACAGCGGCCCATCCCACAATCGACAGCGTGTGGCGCACCCGCCCCCGTCGTTCACCGGTGGGAGGACGTCGAGGCGCATCGATACTCAGGAGCGCGAGGGCAATCGCCGGGATGAGGACGACCGCCGCGAGCAGCCACTCCATAACGTGCCTCCAGTGGTGCGCGGGGGAGCGTATCGACGATCCATACGTGTCGAGAATACCCGTCGGTGTCCGTGTTCATGCCCGACGGCGTTCCACTGGAGTCGACCGCCACCAGCCGCACGGCGCTGCGTGATGGGACCCCCGGGCTCGCAGATCTAGACGACCACGCCGGAGCGTTCGTTCGTTCGGAGTCCCGGCTCACGGCGACGTCCGTCTATCTGCGTCCGGCGGGCTGCCGTGCTGTGTCTCTCCTGCGGATCGTGCGGCTGACTCCGACCGTCAGCAGTGCGAGCAGCACTGCGCACACGCCGACGAAGACGAGCGACCGAGTTCCGGCGATGGCGATCTGAAGCGCGCCCAGCGCCGAGCCGAGAGTGATGCCGATGTTGGATGAGGACACGAAGAGGCTGTTGCCGAAAGTTGGCGCGTCCGTGGACTCGCGGGCGATGAGCGACTGGCCGAGCAAGAGCCCGCCAGAGTGGAGAAGGCTCCACGGAATCACGAGAAGCGACATGGCCCAAGCGGACGGCGCCACCGCATACATCACGAGATACAGCAGCAGATAGCCGCCCAGGAACCACAGCAGAGTCGCGAGCAGGCCGCGCTTGATCAGTTGCGCGAAGGCGAAGTTGCCCGCGACCATGACGAGACCGAAGAGCATGAGCAGTGCGCCGATGGTGAGCGAGGAGATGCCGCTCACACCGCCCAGATAGTCGGCGAAGTAGCTGTAGGTGGAGAACATGGCCGCGAACACGAGCGTAACGACAGTCAGCTGAAGCCAGAGCTGCGGGCGACGCAGGATCTGCACCTGCCTTCCGTAGCTCAAGTGTTGCTCGGACGGCATCGTCGGCACCCAGAGAGCGATTCCGATGAAAGCGAGCACATTCACCAGGGCGGCGATGCAGAACGCGACCGGCACCGAGGCGCTGCTGGCCAGGAATGCCATGGCCGGAACCCCGAAAGCAAAGCCGACGGTGACTCCGGTGAACACGCGAGCGGCCGCGCCCGCCTCCTTGCCCGGTTGCGCCAGCGCGGTCGCGGCGGTGAGGGCCACCGCGAAGTAGATGGGATGCAGGAGCGCCGGAACGATGCGGAACACGACAAGTACCGGGAAGCTCTCGGAGAACGCGTAGACGATGTTCGCGAGAGCGAAAATCGCCATGGTGAGCAGGAGGACGGTTTTGCGATTGAAGCGAGATGCCGCGAGCACGCCGAAGGGCCCGCTCACTGCGACGACCAGAGCGAAGACACTCACGAGCAGGCCGGCCTGCGAAATGGACACGTCTGCCCGGTCGGCCAGCTCCGGAAGCACGCCGACGATCCCGATCTCGGTGGTGATAATGCTGAAGACGCCAAGCGCGAGCATGGCGCTGGCCAGAAAACCGTGTCTCATAAATCTCCATATTTAGATAATTAGATACGTCGCGCCGGAGGTTTCCTGCTCCTTGGTGACTGGGGATGAGGTTAGAGGGACCGACCGATGCGGTCGGCGATGGTGCGGATCGCATCCTCATCGCGCCGGTAGTAGGTCCAGCGCCCCTCGCGGTACGAGGTCAGGAGGCCGGCGGACTGAAGAGATTTCAAGTACGTCGAGGCCACAGACTGCGAGATTTTGGTCGCCTTCTGAATGTCTTGAACGCAGACACCATCCTCGATGCTCAGACCCAAGCCTCGATACTGCTTGTCGTCGAAGTGGGCGTGGGGCTCCCGGAGGAGATCGAGGATGAGGCGTCGCGTGTCGTTGGCAAGAGCTCGGTACACGACCCCCAATGAGACTTCTCCCGCATGTGTGCCATTCACATATCGAGAATAACAGATATGTGTCGCGAATCGCGCCGGTCGATGGCCACCAGCTGCACGTCGCGGCGCTGGAGCGACAGGATCTTCGGTTCACCGCGGATCGCGCAGCTGTGCGAGCAGCCCTTCGAGTCGGGGTGCGAGCTGCGGCGGCACTGCGGCAGGCAGGGCGTCGACCGGCCACCAACGCACGTCTTCCGACTCGTCACTCACAGTGAGCGCTGCATCGCGATCGACCACGACGGCGATCCCGATGTCCAGGTGCGAGGCGCAGGCGCCGAAGCGGGAGGACAGTCCATGGTGGTCGAGGTCATATGCGAGGGGAGCGGCCGGCGACTCCGTCACGATGCCCGTCTCCTCGTGCAGCTCCCGTAGCGCTGCGCTCACGACCGAGTCATCGCCGTCCTCGACGTGACCACCCGGCTGCACCCAGAACTGTCCCTTGCGATGGAAGACGAGCAGCGTGTGCTCGAGCGAAGCGTCGAACACCACGCACGACGCGGTGAGGTGATCCCGGCCTGCCTCGCGACGTACCGGCCCACCGTCGGCGCCGAAGAATGAGGCGAAGTCGGCCTGCGCGGCGCGGTCTCGTTCCGAGCGGGGCATGAAGGTCGAGACCAGGCGGTGCGCGTCTGCCTCCAGAGCCGGGATCATTCTTGTTCCCCCTCAGACGAGTCGTCGCCGGACGCCGGTCGCTCCCGCGGAACGAACATCGGGATCCAGCGCAGGAACCCGGCCGCGCCGACGAGACCGACCACGCCCATGGCGGCTGCGGCGAACGGGAGTGCCGCGACGGCCGTGATGGCCGAGACGAGCAGGGGAGCGATCGCTCCGCCCGCGTCGGTGAGCGTCCGCCAGGATCCGAGGAATGCAGCGGGTTCCCGCGTCGGGGCGACATCTGCGCCCAGCGTCAGCAGGATGCCGCTGGAGAGTCCGTTGCCGACGCCCAGCACCGCCGCGAACATCCCGAACCACAGCACCGCCGCATCGAGGTCGTGCGTGAACGACAGGGCGAGGAAGCCGGCGCCCATCAGCACCATCGCGGGCATGGCCGCCCACAGCCGCCCGAAGCGGTCCATCACCTGACCGCTCGCGTAGAACAGCGCGAAGTCGATCGCCCCGGAGACGCCGACCACGAGGGCGATCGTCGAAGCCTCCAGGCCCAGCGAGAGGCCCCACAGGGGGAGCACGACCTGCCGTGCCGATCGCACGGCGGAGAGTGAGGCGGCGGCCAGTCCGAGTCGTCCGAGCACCGCGCGCTGGCGCCACATGGTCTGGAAGATCCCCGCGCGTTCGACGGTCGGGATGGATCCGCTCACGGCCTCGCCGGAGTCCTCCAGATAGCGCTCGTGACGGGTCGGCGGGACAGGAGGGATCATCTTCTCCGGATCGGGACCGAACAGGACCAGGACGACCATGACCACGAGGCAACCGAGGAAGAACCAGATCGCGGCGCTCTCGCTGCCGAAGAGCTGCAGAAGCCCGGCAGCGACGAACGGGCCGATGAAGATGCCGAGCCGGAAGCTGCCGCCCAGCAGCGAGAGGGAGCGCGCACGGAAGGCGACCGGTACGCGGGTGGTCATGAAGGCATGACGGGCGAGGCCGAAGGCCGCCGCGCAGATGCCGAGCAGGAAGACCGACGCCGCCAGCACGCCGAGCGATGGCGCGAACACCATCCCGACCCCCGCGATGATCGCGATCACACCGGCGATCACCATCGTGTACCGCTCGCCGATCCTGCCCACCGCCCATCCCGCAGGAAGGTTGCCGCACAGCTGGCCGATCACGAGCGCCGACGCCACGAGCGCGGCGAACGCCACGTCGGCACCCATGGATGCCGCCAACACCGGGATGAGCGGGATCACGGCGCCCTCGCCGAGCGCGAACAGGACCGTCGGCAGGTACACCATGGGCCCGAACTGTCGAAGGACCGCTGACGCACTGCTCACGACTTCACGGTACTCCGGCTGATCAGCGGCCGAAGACGACGTCCCCGCGCAGGCAGGCGGCACGTTAGGCTGAGGTGTCATGCTCGAACTAGATCTCTCCGCCGAAATCCAGGCGCTCAGGCACACCTTCGGCGACATCAGCGAGGTCGTCGATGTCTCCCGTCTCCGCGACGACATCGCGCGTCTCAGCGAGGAGGCCGGCGCACCCGACCTCTGGGACGACACCGAGAACGCGCAGAAGGTGACCAGCGCACTCAGCCACCGTCAGTCCGAGCTCGCCCGCATCACCGGCATCGCGCAGCGTCTCGACGACCTCGAGGTGCTCATCGGCCTCGCGAACGAGATGGGGGACGAGGAGTCCGCGCAGGAGGCCCGTACCGAACTCGCCTCGCTCACCGACCTGATCAACCAGCTCGAGGTGCAGACGCTGCTCGACGGCGAGTACGACGAGAGGAGCGCGATCATCACGATCCGCTCCGGCGCGGGCGGCGACGACGCCACAGACTTCGCAGAGATGCTGATGCGCATGTACCTGCGCTGGGCCGAGCGGCACAAGTACCCGGTCAAGGTCATGGACACCTCCTACGCGGAGGGCGCGGGCATCAAGTCGGCGACGTTCGAGATCGACGCGCCCTACGCGTTCGGCACCATCTCGGTCGAGGCCGGCACGCACCGTCTGGCCCGTATCAGCCCGTTCGGATCCGCCGACAAGCGCCAGACGTCGTTCGCCGCGGTCGAGGTCATCCCGCTGATGGAGGAGGCGACCGAGGTCGACATCCCCGAGAACGACATCCGCGTCGATGTGTTCCGCTCTTCCGGCCCCGGCGGTCAGTCGGTCAACACGACCGACTCCGCTGTGCGCCTGACGCACCTTCCGACCGGCATCGTCGTGTCGATGCAGAACGAGAAGTCGCAGATCCAGAACCGTGCCGCCGCCATGCGCGTGCTGCAGACCCGCCTCCTGCTGCTGCAGAAGGAACAGGAAGCAGCGAAGAAGAAGGAGCTCGCGGGCAACATCACCGCGAGCTGGGGCGACCAGATGCGCTCGTACTTCCTCTACGGCCAGCAGCTGGTGAAAGATCTGCGCACCGGCCAGGAGTCGGGCAACCCTGCCGCCGTGTTCGACGGAGACCTGGATGATTTCATCTCCGCAGGCATCCGCTGGCGCAAGCGCAAGATCGAAGACTGAATCCATGAAGAAGGCCCCGGAGCACTCCGGGGCCTTCTTCCTGTGGATCGTCAGTACCTCGCGCCCTCGAGGCTGCCGGTCACGTCTTCATAGCTGAAGAGGATGCACTGGACCGTGCGGTCGTCCGCGCGAGCCCAGGATGTCTCCGTCGGCTGATAGTTGTAGAAATCCAGCACCGAATCTTCGTAGGCGACCCCGACGTACGCGTCGAAATGAGACGCGCAGCCGTCCCATGCCGCTTCCTCGAGAGCGTCGTCGCCGGGGAAGTCCTCGCCGTCGAGCTCGAAGATGAAGTACACCTCATCCGTGTGCGGCTGATCGCACGGGACGACGGGCAGCTCGTAGATCTGCCCCGTGTCCCCGTAGTCGACGAAAGGCAGGCAGTCGCCGACCTCGAGCTCGGCGAAGGGCACCATCTCGGCGCCCTCGATCGACGAAGGGTCCGTGAGCCCCTCAGCGCTCGCGGCGTCGTCGGCCGGGACCGAGACGGTCGCGACCAGCAGCAGCGACACGGCGAGCGCCAGGAGCGCTCCGATCGCCGCCACCGACAGACCCGTGATCCCCGGCCACTTGCGGCCACGCAGGAACAGGGAGACGAGCGACAGCACGAATCCGACGCCGAGAAGCGCCCAGCCGACGATCGAGATCACCGGGATGCAGGCGCACACGACGCCGAGGACCACCACGGCGAGACCGATGACTCCGAGCACGGAGACGCCGGGTGCGGGCGGCTGCGGTGCCGGCGCACCCCACGCCCCGCCGGGTGCTCCGACGGAATCGGGCGCGATCGCCCGTGCGGTCGATGCCCCCGACGATGGCAGTGCGTACGGCGGAGCGAACGGCGCGATGTCCGGAGAGCGCAGCTCGGATGCGACCGGCTCGACCGAAACTCGTTCGGGGGCCGCCGGCGCACCGTCAGTGGTCCGTACGTGCGCGGTCCACTGCGTGCCATCCCACCACCGCAGGCTGCCGGATCCGTCGTCGTACCAGCCGGCAGGCGTCGTCATCGGATGGTCCCGCTCGTCAGAGGGCTCAGAGGGCTCAGGGGACGAAGCACGCCGAGACCGCCTCGGTGTCGCCCAGTACCTCGGCGAAACCGTACGCGGCGTCGACATCCGTCAGCGTGCCGTCGCTCTCCGCGATCGCGCGCAGCGTCGAGTTGTCGAGGTCGGACTCGACGAGCAGATCCGAGAGGCAGGTGATCTGCGGCTCGGTGTAGCCCTCCGTGCCCTCGGACGCCAGGATCGCGGTCAGGCCGACCGCCACCTCGGCCGAGGTCGGGCGCGTGGCGTCGTCGGCACCGTCCGTGCCGTCGGTCTCGCTCGGCTCGGTGGCCTCGATCGACGGAGAGGAGCTGGGCAGAGAGTCCATCTCGTCGCTCACGCCCTGTGCGATCGCGAAGAGGTAGACGAACGACATCACGACGCCGATGATCGTTCCCACGACCGCCAGGATGAGACCCGCGATGCCCGGCCACTTCTTGCCCTTGAGGAAGAGCGAGATGAGGGAGACGATGAACGCCGCGGCGAGAAGGACGAACCCGACGACGCCGACCACCGGGATGAACACCAGGATCGTTCCGACGACGGCGAGTCCGAGGCCGACCAGCCCCAGGACCGAGAGCTTCTTGGGCGCTTCCGGCCCGGTCTGCGCATATGGCGCGGCCGCCGGATAGCCGGACGGTGCGCCTGCACCGGGGTAGGCCGGTGCAGCGCCCGGGTAGCTCGCCGCGAACTGGTCCGGCGCCGGCTGCTCGGATGCGGCGACCGGAGGAACCGGCGTGGCCGCTGCGGAGTAGGCGGCGACATCGTCGCCGAGCGGTGTGGTCGCCGCGGTCGGAGCCCCGGCGGAGGTGCGGATCACCGTGTCATCCGCCGACGGTGCCTCAGACGCGTCTGCAGAAGGCGCCTCATCGACGACGGGAACCTCGGTCGCCGGCGTCTCGATGCCGGTCGAACCCTCGGCGACATCCGGTGCCTCTGCATCGGCTGCGGCGGTCGCGTCCGGGGCGAAGTGCTCGGTCCACTGCTCACCGTCCCACCACCGCTGGCGTCCGCTGCCGTCGTCGTACCAACCTGCAGGTGTCGTGCTCATGGGTCCCCCTCGAAGACGATTCGGCCGCTCCATGGTGCGACCGCACCCTTATGTATAGCAGTGGCCGGTGACTTCGCAGGGTGTTCGGCATGGGGAGCAATCCCCATGCTCTCCCGATGCGGACGCGCCGGTGCGGGGTGTCGCTCGCGGTCAGCGGGAGGGGCGCGCTTAGGCTCGAACCGTCATGATTCGGTTCGAGAACGTCACGAAACGCTACCGCGGGACGTCGAAGCCCGCCCTCTCCGGTGTCGACTTCGAAGTGCAACGCGGGGAGTTCGTCTTCCTCGTCGGCGCCTCCGGCTCCGGCAAGTCCTCCTGTCTTCGTCTGATCCTGCGCGAAGACGTGCCGACCGCGGGCCGCGTCGCCGTGCTCGGACGGGACCTCCGCGCGCTCGCCAACCGCAAGGTGCCTTACTTCCGGCGCCACATCGGTTCGGTGTTCCAGGACTTCCGCCTCCTGCCGTCGAAGACGGTCTATCAGAACGTCGCCTTCACCCTGCAGGTGACCGGCTCCTCGCGCGGATTCATCCAGCAGGCGGTGCCCGAGGCGCTCGCGCTCGTGGGGCTCGACGGCAAGCAGAAGCGCATGCCGCACGAACTCTCCGGTGGCGAGCAGCAGCGCGTCGCGATCGCGCGCGCCCTCGTCAACCGTCCGCAGGTGCTCCTCGCCGACGAGCCCACCGGCAACCTCGACCCGGCGACCTCCGTCGACATCATGCAGCTGCTCGCGCGCATCAATGCCGGAGGCACGACCGTGCTGATGGCCACGCACGAGGCCGGCTTCGTCGACCAGATGCAGCGCCGGGTGATCGAGCTGAGTGATGGCGAGATGGTGCGAGACGAGGTGCACGGTGGATACGGCGACACCTCCAACATCCCGCGGCTCGTTCCCGAGAAGGTGCGCGGTGCGGCCGCAGCAGCGGCGTTGACGGCAGTGCAGGAGGTCCAGCGCCAGACGGCCGACCTCTCCTCGGTCCGCGCTGCTCTCGCCGAAGAACTCAGCTCGCAGCGGAAGGCCGCCGCGGGGGAGGGCGTCTCGGATGCTCCGGCAGGAGCCCCGCAGACGGTCGAACCCCCGCTCACGGTCGAAACCCCGGCGCCGAGCGCCGTCCCGGCGACCGGCGCCGGCGCTGCTGTCGTGGAGCCGCCCGCTGTGGTGGAACCACCGGCTGTCGTCGAGCCGCCGACCGCGGAGGAGCCGCCGGCGGTCATCCGCCCCCGCACCCACCCGATCACCCTCCCGACCGTCGATGTCGCGGAGCTCGGAGTCGCAGATCGTCTCGGGCTCTCCGACGAAGACGATGAGGAAGTGGGCCCGACCTCATGAGAATCGGACTCATCCTGACCGAGGCCCTGGGCGGTCTCCGGCGGAACATCTCGATGGTCATCTCGGTGATCCTCGTCACCTTCGTCTCCCTCACCTTCGTCGGCGCGGCGATCCTGATGCAATCGCAGATCGGCGTCATGCGGGGTTACTGGGCCGAGCGTGCCCAGGTCGCCGTGTACATGTGCTCCGCGGTCTCGGAATCAGACACCTGCATCGATGGGGCCGCGAGTGAGGAGCAGGTCGCCGCGGTACGCGCACAGCTCGAAGGCGACGCACTGGCACCGCTCATCAGCTCGCTGACCTTCGACACCAAGGAAGACACGTACGCCAAGCTCGTCGAGCAGCTCGGCGAGGACCAGGCGAGTGTGCTCACGCCCGACCAGGCGTTCGAGGTCTTCTTCGTGACGATGAAGGACCCAGGGCAGTCGCAGGTGCTCGCCGAGGCATTCAGCGGCCAGGCCGGAGTGGAGCAGGTCAAAGACCAGCTCCAATACCTCGAACCGCTGTTCTCCGCCTTGACCGTCGCGACGTACATCGCCGTCGGCATCGCGGTTCTCATGCTGATAGCGGCGACCCTGCTGATCGGGACGACGATCCGATTGTCGGCGTATGCACGGCGCAAGGAGATCGGCATCATGCGCCTGGTCGGCGCATCGAACCGCTTCATCCAGACGCCGTTCGTGCTCGAAGGCGTGTTCGCGGCGTTCCTCGGGTCGGCGCTGGCCAGCGCCGCGGTCGTGGCCGGCATGCACTTCGGTGTGAACGGCTACCTGCGAGGCCGCGTCCCGTTCATCACGACATGGGTGACGATGCAGGACGCGATGCTCGTGGTCCCGGTGCTGATCGGCATCGGTATCCTGCTGGCCGCGCTCTCTGCCGGCTTCGCGATCAGGCGCTGGCTCCGTACCTGATAGCCTGAAAGGCTGCTCGGTCGGAACGAACGATCGAGCTCATCACGGCAACAGGAGAGCATCATGCCCAGGGAACGCGGAGAGAAGGTCGTCGCGACCAATCGTCGCGCACGTCACGACTACACGATCGAGAAGTCGTACGAGGCGGGGATGGTGCTCACCGGCACCGAGGTCAAGTCACTGCGTCAGGGGCGCGCCAACCTCAGCGACGGCTACGCGTTCGTCAAGGGCAATGAGGTCTTCCTCGACTCGGTGCACATCCCGGAGTACTCCCAGGGGCACTGGACCAATCACTCTGCGAAGCGCATCCGCAAGCTGCTGCTGCATCGCGAGGAGATCGCGAAGATCGCGCATGCCGTCTCGGCGGGCGGATACACCCTGATCCCGCTGAAGCTGTACTTCTCCGACGGTCGCGCCAAGGTCGAGATCGCCCTGGCCAAGGGAAAGCGCGAGTACGACAAGCGGCAGACTCTGCGCGAACGTCAGGACACCCGCGAGGCGGATCGTGCCATGCGGCTGCGCAATCGCGTGGGCGAGTAGCGACCGGTCGTCACAGCGTCGGCTCGAACCCGAACACGCGGCCGAGGAAGGTCAGTTCGCGTTCGAGCGCGTCGATGATCGTGTCGGCACTGCGGAAGCCGTGTCCCTCCGCGGGGTACAGCGCGTACTCGTGGTCGACGCCCCGGGCGGCCAGTGCGTCGCTGATCGCCTCGGACTGCGACGGCGGGACCACACGGTCTTCTCCGCCCTGCAGCAGCAGCACGGGGACTCCGATGCGATCCGCATGGGTGAGTGGTGACCGCTCGACGTACACGTGCTCGTACTCCGGGAGGGGCCCCACGAGACCGTCGATGTACGACGCCTCGAAGTCGTGTGTCTCGGCCACCAGCATCCGCAGATCGGCCACGCCGTATCGGCTGATCCCCGCGGCGAAGGTCCCACCGCGCACCAGTGCGGACAGCACCGTCCACCCGCCTGCGGATCCACCGCGGATGGCGATGCGGGACGGATCGGCAAGCCCGGCATCCGCGAGGCCCTGCGCGGCGGCGATCACGTCGTCGACGTCGACGACCCCCCACTGGCCGTCGAGACGCTCGCGGTAGGCGCGACCGTAGCCGGTGGAGCCGCCGTAGTTGACGTCGAGCACGCCGATTCCCCTGCTGGTGTAGAAGGCATTGGCTGCCGATGCCGCACCGGTGACGTGCGCGGTCGGGCCGCCGTGCACCAGCACCACATACGGCGGGAGCTCGTCGGCGGGTGCCGTCGCGTCGGGATTCGCCGGAGGGTAGGCGAAGGCATGCACGATGCCGTGCCGACCGTCGACCTCGATCGGCAGGGCGCGCGGCATCCAACCGGTATCCACGGGCTCGCCTCCTCGCACCGCGACGGTCTCGCCGGAGTCGACATCGACGCACCACAGTCCGGCGGTCACTCCCGAACCGTTGCCCGAGAGCAGCACGCGAGACCCGTCCACATCGTCGATGCTCACATGGCCGTCGGCCGGGATATCGATCGGGCGTGCGGCACCGTCCGGTGAGATCAGGACGACCTCGTCGCGCCCGTTCGTGCGGGTCGCGACGATGCGTCCGTCGGCGAGCGGCCGATACCAGCGGTTGCCGAGCACCCAGAGTCCGTAGCCGGTGTCGGCGTCGGCCGGGGCGAGCGCGCGCGGGGCGCCGACCGGCGAGGCGCCGTCGAGCTCGAGGCGGTAGAGCCCCCAGCGGTCGTCCGGATCATCGGCGAACACCAGCTCCGAGTCGCTGAGCCACTCGGGCTGCAATGCCGCCCGAGTAGGGATCTCGTGCACGTCGCCGCCGTCGCTCCTCGCGATCTGCAGGTGGGCGGCCTCCCACGGCATCCGTCCGCGGTGCCAGGCGACCCAGGCGACGCGGCTGCCATCCGGCGAGAGTGCGGGGTGGGCGAAGAAGCCGTCGCCCTCGGCGATCACGCGAACTCCGGACGCGTCTTCCGCGGCGGAGCCGTCGATCGGGATCTCGACGATCGCGCGGGTATGCGGTGCGGTCGACAGATCTTCGCGCACGGCGAGCAGACGGCGCCCCTGCACGCGCAGACCGCCGTGCGCGGGACCCGCCGGTGTCAGCGGAACGGGCTCGGTCCCCGGAGCCAGCCGATGCACGCGCTGATCGCCCGCATCGACGAAGTACAGGATGCCCGTGGAATCGGCGGTCCATGCCCCGCCGCCGTACTCGTGTACGCGGGAGCGAGCGCTCCAGGGCGCTGGGAGGATCTCGGCGCCCGAGGAGCTTCGCACCGTGACCCGCCCCTTCTCGGCGGGCACGGACTCGCCCCACCAGATCTCGGCACCGACGAAGAGCGCCCCGTCGATTCTCGGGGAGGCTGCCGCGACGGATGCTGCGGAGAACGGAGAGGGCCAGGAACCGTGAGGCGACGACATGCATCGAGCCTATGGCTGACGTCAGACGGCGCGCAGCACCGCCACGACCTTGCCGAGCACCACGGACTCATCGCCGAGGATGGGCTCGAAAGAGGAGTTTCGGGGGAGGAGCCACGTGTGGCCGTCGCGACGGCGGAGCACCTTGACCGTGGCCTCACCGTCGAGCATCGCGGCCACGATCTCGCCGTTCTCCGCGTTGTTCTGCGAGCGGACGACGACCCAGTCGCCGTCGCAGATCGCCGCGTCGATCATCGACTCGCCTGAGACCTTCAGCATGAAGAGGTCGCCCTTGCCGACCAGCTGACGGGGGAGAGGGAAGATCTCCTCCACCTGCTGATCGGCGGTGATCGGCACGCCGGCGGCGATGCGACCGACCAGGGGCACGAGCGCCGCGTCGCCGACCGGAGTCGCCACGTCGGCCGGATTCTCGCCGCCTGTGCCGGGGAGGTCGATCAGGACCTCCATGGCACGAGTCTTGCCCGGATCGCGTCGCAGGTAGCCGCTCAGCTCGAGCTGGCCGAGCTGGTGGGTCACGCTCGACAGGGACTTCAGGCCGACGGCGTCTCCGATCTCGCGCATGCTCGGCGGGTAGCCGTGATGGGCGATGGAGTTCTGGATGACCTCGAGGATCGCCATCTGCTTGGGGCTCAGGCTCTTGCGGCGGCGCGTCCGCGGTGCCTCCGACTCGGGGGCCGAGTTCTCGCTCATGGTGCTCCTTAAGTGCGGTGTTCCGACGTCGCTCTTCGAATGTCGGAGGCCCGTGGTGTGGTGTTCTCATCGAAACCGTATCCGAGAAACGGCCCGATCTGGAAGATCTGTTCGAGCGTGTCGGCAGAATCGTGCATCCGGTTTCGAAGACAACTTGACAGATGTTCGAACTCGAAGATATCTTCGGTACGTAGCTTCGCATTCACGGCTCCCGGCCGAGACGGGAATGCGAACGCTACGCCAACTTCCCCGGCAGCCTCACCGCTCCGGGACAGGCTAAGGAGCACCACATGAGCAGCATCGGCTTCAGCACCGCAGCAGTCATTCCGGCGTCGACCCGTCCTTCGACGCGACTCCGGCTGACGACGCGTGGCCGCGCCGTGCTGCTGGCGGTCGCGTCGGTGCCGCTCGCGATCGGCATCGCGTTCGCCGCGCTCAGCGGTGGTAGTGCGATCGCCTCGGGAGCAGACACAGCAGCTGTCAGTGTCGAGACCGTGACCGTCATGCCCGGCGACACTCTCTGGTCGATCGCCACCGGCGTCGCCCCCGGTGCCGACCCGCGTGACGTCATCGGCGAGATCAGTCGGATGAACCTGCTGCGTGGCGGAGAGTTGCAGATCGGCCAGACGCTCGCGATCCCGGCCCAGTACGTGGACTGAGCCCGTCGCGGCGAGGCTGCGGCAACTTTGCGTCATCGACGCGGGGGTCCGCTTAACATGGGAAGGGTGACCTTCTCCCTCAACGATCTCCCGCTACGTGACGATCTTCGCGGACTGACGCCGTACGGTGCTCCGCAGGCGCCGCTCCCGATCGCTCTCAACGTGAACGAGAACACGCATCCCATCCCGGACGCGGTGGCGAGTGACATTCTCGACGACATCGCGCTCGCGATCCGCGATGTGAACCGTTATCCCGACCGGGAGTTCACCACTCTTCGCGAGTCGTTCGCGGAGTACCTGGGGCACGGCCTCTCCCCGGAGCAGATCTGGGCGGGCAACGGCTCGAACGAGGTGCTCCAGCACATCCTGCAGGCCTTCGGGGGGCCCGGACGCACGGCATTCGGATTCGCGCCGACCTACTCCATGTACCCACTGATCGCGCAGGGCACCGGTGCACGCTGGATCCCCGGGACGAGGCAACCCGACTACACGATCACACCGGAGGAAGCGACGGAGCAGGTGCGCGCGGCCGACCCCGACGTCATCATCCTGTGCACGCCGAACAACCCCACCGGCACCCCGCTCGGCCTGGACGTCGTCGAGGCCGTCTACGAAGCGGCGCGAGGCATCGTGATCGTCGACGAGGCCTACCAGGAGTTCGCACCGCGCGACGCGGCTTCCGCGCTGACACTGCTCGAGGGGCGTCCGCGCCTGGCGGTCTCCCGCACGATGAGCAAGGCCTTCGCCTTCGCCGGTGCGCGGGTCGGATATCTTGCCGCCGACCCGACGTTCATCGATGCGCTGCGTCTGGTACGCCTGCCCTATCACCTGAGCACACTCACGCAGGCTGCGGCCGTCGCCGCTCTGCGCAATTCTGATGTGATGCTCGGCATGGTCGAGGAGATCGTCGAACAGCGCGATCGCATCACCGCGACCCTCGAGGCTCTCGGCTATGCGCCGCACGAATCCTGGTCGAACTTCGTCCTCTTCGGTGGCGTCGCCGATCCGCATGCGACCTGGCAGCAGCTCTACGATCGCGGTGTGCTGGTGCGCGACGTCGGAATCCCCGGTCACCTCAGGGTCAGCGCGGGTACCGAGGCCGAGACCACCGCGTTCCTCGATGCTCTGGCCTCGATAGGATCGGCATCATGAGCACCCCGTCACCGACCCCGCGCACCGCGAGCCGCGTACGCAGCACGTCGGAGTCCACCGTCGAACTCGAGCTGAACCTCGACGGCACCGGAGCGAGCCGCATCGACACCTCGGTCCCGTTCTTCGACCACATGCTCACCGCCTTCGCGAAGCACTCGCTGACCGACCTGACCGTGCGCGCTTCGGGCGACACCGACATCGACGCGCACCACACCGTCGAAGACGTGTCCATCGTGCTCGGACAGGCGATCCTCGAGGCGCTGGGTGACAAGTCCGGCATCTCCCGTTACGGCGACGCGCTCGTGCCGCTCGACGAGGCGCTCGCGCAGGCGGTCGTCGACATCTCTGGACGTCCGTACCTCGTGCACACCGGCGAGCCCGCCGGTTTCGAGCACCACCTCATCGGCGGGCACTTCACCGGTTCGCTGGTGCGGCACTCGTTCGAGGCGATCACCTTCAACGCCGCGCTGACGGTCCACGTCCGCGTGCTCGGCGGCCGCGACCCGCACCACATCGCCGAGGCGGAGTACAAGGCGTTCGCCCGCGCGTTCCGCGAGGCCAAAGCACTCGACCCACTCGTCGACGGCATCCCGTCCACCAAGGGCGCACTGTGAGCCAGAGTCCCCGAGTCGCCGTCTTCGACTACGAGTCGGGAAACGTCCATTCGGCCGTCAAGGCATTGGCTGCGGCCGGAGCGGATGCCGTGCTGACCCGCGACCGCAAGGTCGCGCTCGAGGCCGACGGTCTCCTGGTTCCCGGTGTCGGCGCGTTCCAGGCGGTCCGTGACGCGCTCCACGCGCACGGCGGCGATGAGATCATCGACCGTCGTCTGGCCGGCGGACGACCGGTGCTCGGCATCTGCGTCGGCATGCAGGTGCTCTTCGAGCATGGCGTCGAGCGGGGCCACGACACCGCGGGCCTCGGCGAGTGGCCCGGCGCGGTCACCGAACTCAACGCACCCGTGCTGCCGCACATGGGCTGGAACACCGTCGAGCCCGGTGCCGACAGCGTGCTCTTCCGGGGCCTGGAGCACGAGCGCTTCTACTTCGTGCACTCCTACGCGGCCCAGTCCTGGGAGCTCGACGTGATCCCGCCGTTCCCCGAACCCGTGCTGACCTGGACGACCTACGGCGATCCCTTCCTCGCCGCCGTCGAGAACGGTCCGCTCTCGGCGACTCAGTTCCACCCCGAGAAGTCGGGTGAAGCGGGCATCCAGCTGCTGCGCAACTGGGTCGGGAGCCTCTGACGCCCACGGCGGACGTCATCCGTTTTGTCACCCGCCGTCCGGCGGACTACCCTCGGTTCTCGTGCCCGTTCCGGGCTGCAGACCTTCCCTAGCCAAGGACCCCATGAACGACTTCGCGCAGTCTCCCTCGCTCACGCTCCTTCCCGCGGTCGATGTCGCCGGGGGCAAGGCCGTCCGCCTCACCCAGGGCGAGGCCGGAACCGAGACGAGCTACGGCGACCCGCTCGACGCCGCAGGGGAGTGGGCCGCACAGGGTGCGAAGTGGATCCACCTCGTCGACCTCGACGCCGCGTTCGGTCGCGGGAGCAACGCGCCGATCCTGCGCAAGGTCATCAAGCAGTTCAAGGGCGTCAACATCGAGCTCTCCGGTGGCATCCGTGACGACGCGACCCTCGAGGCCGCCCTCGAGAGCGGCGCCACTCGGATCAACCTCGGCACGGCCGCACTGGAGAACCCCGAGTGGGCCGCCGACGTGATCGGTCGATACGGCGAGGCGATCGCTGTGGGCCTCGACGTGCGCGGCACCACGCTCGCCGCACGCGGATGGACGAAGGAGGGCGGCGACCTCTGGGAGGTCCTGGACCGCCTGGAAGACGCCGGCTGCAGCCGCTACGTCGTCACCGACGTGACGAAGGACGGCACGCTCCGCGGCCCGAACCTCGAACTCCTTCGCGAGGTGACCTCGCGCACGCCGAAGCCGGTCGTCGCCTCCGGGGGCATCTCCAACCTCGACGACATCGCCGCGCTTCGTGAGCTCGTGCCGCTGGGTGTCGAGGGTGCGATCGTCGGCAAGGCCCTGTACGCCGGTGCATTCACGCTGGCTGAGGCACTGGATGTCGCAGGAGACTGACGCGCACGCCTGCGGGCCGGAGCCGCACAACCACGGCGACTCGGCCGGAGTCCCCTGGGAGGGGCGCAGCTTCGAGTCGAATCCGCACGCCGGGGACGACGGTTCGGCCGACCCCGCGCTGCTGGCCGCACTCCTGCGTTTCCGCGCGGGTGAGGGCAGTCAGGTCGAGGTCGTCGACGCCTTCCGCTCCGCTCGCGTGCTGGTCCCCCTGATCGCCGAGAAGGGCGAAGAGGGCATCGCCCCGAACGGTCTCGCCGTCGACAAGACGCAGGAGCTGTCGATCGTCACGGTCGCGGCGCCCGACGGACGGCGGGTGCAGCCGGTGTTCTCCTCGGTCGAGGCGATGCAGAAGTGGGATCCCGCGGCGCGCCCGATCCCCGTGGAGGCGCTCCGTGCCGCGCTGGCGGCGTCGGCCGACGACACCGACCTGATCGTGCTCGATCCGACCTCCGACACGGAATTCGTCATCCGGCGACCGGCGGTGTGGGCCATCGCTCAGGAGCATGCCTGGGAGCCGAGCTTCCTCTCCACCGAGGTCTACACCGCGCTCCAGGAGAGCGTGGCGCACGAACTGGCCGTGATCGACGTGGCGGTGGCGTCCGGTGACCCCGACGCGCGTCTGCGTGGCCCCGAGCTGATCGTCGTCCTGGAACTGGTCGACGGCCTGGAACGCGAGGTGCTCGATGCCGTGCTCTCGCGTCTGGCTCAGCGCTGGGCGTCGGACGACCGCATCGCTGTGCTCGCGGACTCCCTCACGGTCAAGCTCCGCCGCAGCATCTGATCACGCTTCGCTACGATCGGGGGCATGTCCCGACGTCTCCTGCGCACCATCGCGGTCGTCGCTCTTCTCGGCGGCGCTGTCACGGGCGGCTCAGGCTGTGCCCTGGCCTGCCCAGCCATCGGCTGGTTCAACGGGGCAACCCTCGATGCGAGTGCAGTCCCGGGCGCAGCGGGAGTCCAGTTCTGCGTCGACGGGGAGTGCTCGCCGGCGCCGGGTACCGAGCCGACCTCATCGACAAACCTGTTCATGGCGACGCCTCAGGACGACGGGACGTGGGCGCTGTCGTTCGACATGTCGACGCCCGACGTCGTCGAGATCCGCCTGTTCGACGCTCAGAACACGCTCATCCACGAGTCCGAGGAGTCGATCTCGTGGACGCACTCGAATGAGCCGTGCGGGGGCCCCTCCACCGCGGATCCGATCGTCGTCGAACCCTGAACTAGTTGACGGGGCCCGTCCATTTCTCGCCCGGGCCCTTGCCGATGGGGTCGGGGATCGAGGAGGCCTCGCGGAAGGCGAGCTGCAGGGAACGGAGCCCGTCGCGAAGCGAGCGCGCGTGCATGTCGCTGATCTCGGGGGCGCCGGCCGTGATGAGCCCGGCGAGGGCGTTGATGAGCTTGCGAGCCTCGTCGAGGTCGAGCTGTGCCGCCGCGTCGGGATCGTCGGCGAGGCCGAGCTTGACCGCTCCCGCGCTCATGAGGTGCACGGCCGCCGTGGTGATCACCTCGACCGCGGGTACGTCGGCGATGTCTCGAGTGGCCGACGACGCGGCCTCCTCCTGACGTGCCCAGCGCTCTTCGCGCTCGCGTGCGGCCTCGTCCGGTGCCTGGTTCGTCACTTCGCCTTGCTTTCTGTTAGACTTTGGCGGGCTCCGGAGCGTTATGCTCCGGATCGAAAGAGGATTCACTTCCCACCCGCGCTTGCCGTTCCAGGCTACCGGGTCTTGCACTCCACCGGCTCCGTCCGCAAGACGGACCCGGCAGGTAGGGTGCGGAGCCGGCGTCTGACTGCCGGTGGGTGGGACGATTCCGATTTCGCCCGTGATGCAGACAGCGTCGCGGTGGCCGAATCACATCGTCTAAGGAGTTCCGCATCAGCGATCCCCGTACCAATGAGCGCATCCGCGTCCCCGAGGTCCGCCTCGTCGGCCCCGCGGGTGAGCAGATCGGCGTCGTCCGCATCGAGGCAGCGCTGCGCCTCGCGCAGGAAGCCGATCTCGACCTCGTCGAGGTCGCCCCCAACTCGAAGCCGCCCGTCGTCAAGATCATGGACTACGGCAAGTTCAAGTACGAGGCCGCCCAGAAGGACAAGGAAGCTCGCCGCAACCAGGCGAACACGATCCTCAAGGAAGTCCGCTTCCGTCTGAAGATCGAGGCTCATGACTACACGACCAAGCTCAAGCGTGCCGAGGGCTTCCTCAAGGCCGGCGACAAGGTCAAGGCCATGATCCTGTTCCGCGGTCGCGAGCAGTCGCGTCCGGAGCAGGGCGTTCGTCTGCTGCGCAAGTTCGCCGAAGACGTGGCCGAGCTCGGAACGGTCGAGTCGAACCCGACCATCGACGGTCGCAACATGGTCATGATCGTGGCTCCGCTGAAGAGCAAGTCCGAAGCGAAGCAGGAGCAGAACGCGGTTCGCGACGCGCAGCGCGCAGCGAACAAGCAGGCCGCCCGCGACGCCAAGAGCGATACCGACGCACCGGCGGAAGCTGCAGCGGAGTAGATCCGCCCCCAGAACTCCCGCACCGCGGGTTGACACCGTCGCCTGAGAAGGCGCCATACGAAGGAAGAGAAGATGCCGAAGCAGAAGACCCACTCGGGTGCTAAGAAGCGCTTCAAGATCACCGGCAGCGGCAAGCTGAAGAAGCAGCAGGCCGGGATGCGCCACAACCTCGAGCACAAGTCGAGCCGTCGCACCCGTCGTCTGAACCAGGACCAGGTGCTCTCGAAGGCTGACACCAAGGTCGCGAAGAAGCTTCTCGGCCGCTGACGCGCGCCCGAACGCACGAATAGGAACACAGGAAAATGGCAAGAGTCAAGCGGGCAGTAAACGCCCACAAGAAGCGCCGGGTCATCCTCGAGCGCGCAAAGGGTTACCGCGGTCAGCGTTCGCGCCTCTACCGCAAGGCCAAAGAGCAGGTCATCCACTCGCTGGTCTACTCGTACCGTGACCGTCGCAAGCGCAAGGGTGACTTCCGTCGCCTCTGGATCCAGCGCATCAACGCTGCGGCTCGCCAGAACGGCATCACGTACAACCGCTTCATCCAGGGCCTCGGCCTCGCGGGTGTCACCGTCGACCGTCGTATGCTCGCCGACCTCGCGGTCAACGACGCTGCCACGTTCACGACGCTGGTCGAGACGGCGAAGAAGGCTCTGCCCTCCGACGTCAACGCACCGAAGTCGGCTGCGTAAGCATCTCGCTTCAAACGGGCGCCTCCCTTCGGGGAGGCGCCCGTTTCGCGTATCCGGCGTCCGCGGTGACCCTAGACTGTGAACGTGCTGGAGAACCCCCGTTCGCCCCGAGTCCGTGCCGTCGCGAAGCTGACCAAGCGCAGTGCGCGAACCGAGACGGGCCTGTTCCTGCTGGAAGGTCCGCAGTCGGTGCGTGAGGCGCTCACGTACCGCCCGGAGGCGATCGTCGAGCTGTTCGCGACGCCGAGCGGGTGGGAGAAGCATCCGGACATCCGCGCGAAGGCCGCCGACGCCGACATCGATGTCGAGTACGTCACCGAGTACGTGCTGAACGCGATGGCCGACACCGTCACTCCGCAGGGCCTCGTCGCCGTCGTCCAGCAGACCCCGACCTCGGTGCGCGACATCTTCGATGCCTCGCCGCGTCTCGTGGCCATCTGCGAAGAGGTGCGCGATCCCGGGAACCTCGGCACGATCATCCGGGCGGCCGATGCGGCGGGCGCGGATGCCGTCGTGCTGACCGGTCGTACCGTCGATCCCTACAACCCGAAGGTCGTGCGTGCCACGACCGGCTCGCTGTTCCACCTCCCGGTTTCGGTCGGGGGAGACCTCGCCGACGTCGTGAAGCGCGCGCATGCCGCAGGTCTGCGCATCCTGGCGGCCGACGTGAAGGGCGACGACCTGCTGGAGGCGCGGGCGGAGGGCGTGCTCGCCGAGCCGACCGGATGGCTCTTCGGCAACGAGGCGCGTGGTCTGGAAGACGATGCTCTCGCCCTGGCCGACCAGGTGCTGCGGCTGCCGATCTTCGGCAAGGCCGAGTCCCTCAACTTGGCGACCGCTGCCAGCGTGTGCCTGTACGAGAGCGCCTTCGCGCAGCGGGCGACGTCTGTCGGCTGACATCCGGCCGACGAAGGAAGCGGGTAGCAGGGTCGATGAGGATTCTGATCGTCGAAGACGACGACCGTGTCGCTGCGGCGCTCGAAGCGTTCCTCGCGCGGTCGGGCTATGCGACGGTGCGCGCCTGCGATGGGGCCTCGGCGCTGGATCTCCTCGGCGCCGACACCGAGGTTGTGCTCCTCGACCTGGGGCTCCCCGACGTGGACGGCGTCGACCTGTGCCGTCGTATCCGTGGACGCTCCGAGGTTCCGATCATGATCGTGACCGCGCGCAACCAGGTCGCCGAGCGCATCAAGGGACTGCGCGCCGGCGCCGACGACTTCGTGGTCAAGCCCTACGACGTGCATGAGCTTCTGGCCAGGATCGAGGCTGTGACCCGGCGCTCACGGCCGATGCGACCGGAGTCCGACGCGCGGGTACGGCTCCTCGGGGGCTCACTGGAGATCGACCTCGTCGGGAGGCAGGTGCTGGTCGACGGTGTGCCGATCGAGCTCACCCGCAAGGAGTTCGACATCATCGCGGTGCTCGCGCGCTATCCCGGGGTGGCGGTTCCCAAGGAGCGTCTCATCCGCGAGGTGTGGAACACGGACTGGCGGGGCTTCGGGCATTCCCTCGAGGTGCACGTCGGGGCGATCAGGAAGAAGACCCGATCCCGTGGTGTGATCGAGACCGTGCGCGGAGTCGGCTACCGCCTCGTGGGGTCCTGAGTCATGCGTCGGCGTCTGGTCATCGTCTTCCTCGTGCCGCTCGTGGTCATCCTCGTCGCCCTCGGCGGTGCGGCCGGATGGAGTGCGGCACAGAGCGTGCAGCAGTCCTTCTATGCCCAACAGCTCGGTGACCTCGGCTACTTCGTCACGAGCGCGCGTCAGTCGCTGCGTTCCGGCAGCTCGACGGTGATCGACGCCGAGGTCGACCGCTTCGAGGAGGTGTATGGCATCGAGGTGACGGTGTTCGATCTCGGTGGTGCGCCCTGGGCGGCGGGGGAGCACGGCTCGGCCGTGCTCGCGGAGGAGGACGCGGAGCGGGTGCGGCTGGCACTCTCCGGGCGACGCGCCGAGCAACCGGCGGCCGTGTTCCCCTGGACGGTGGCGGATGCCGCGCTGGCGGAGCCGGTCTTCGACGACGGCGACGTGATCGGGGCCGTGCTGGTCGCCGGAGACGTCGATGCCCCGCGGGCCGCGATCGCGCAGCAGCTTCTGGTCATCTCGGCCATAGCCCTCGTGCTGATCGCGCTGGGCGTGCTGCTCGTCTTCCGGCTCGCTCGATGGGTGCTGTCGCCGGTGAGGCGGCTGGACGAGGCGATGGTGGCCATCGAGCGGGGGGAGATGGACGCGCGTGTCCCCGAGGATGCGGGACCACCGGAGCTCCGTCGCATGGCCCAGGTCTTCAACGGCATGGCCGACCAGATCGAGCGCGTCATGACGCGGCAGCAGGAGTTCGCGCTCAATGCCTCGCACGAGTTGCGCAACCCGCTCAACGCGCTGCTCCTGCGCGTGGAGCACCTCGCGACCGGGCTCGGCCGGGAATGGCGCGACGATGTGGAAGAGACGAGGGAGGAGGGGCGCCGGATGACGCGGATCCTCGAGACGCTGCTCGGTCTCGCACGAGGCGGGCGCGCGGACACCACGATCTCCGCCGTCGACCTCGCGACGCTGTCTGCTCGCCGTCTCGACGCCTGGCGCGACGTGGCCGGGCAGCGGGGGATCGCCCTGCGTTCGACGGGGGAGCCGTCGGTGATGAGCGTGACCGACCGCACGGTCGTGGAGAGCGCGCTGGACGCGGTGATCGACAATGCCGTGAAGTTCTCGCCGGACGGCGCGTGGATCGGCATCGGCGCGCATCGCGAGGGCGACGTCTGCCGGATCACGGTCCGCGATCAGGGTCCGGGGCTGAGCGCCGAGCAGGCGGCGGCGGCGACCGACAGGTTCTGGCGGAGCGCCGAGAGCGCGGACACGCCGGGCTCCGGGCTCGGGCTCGCGATCGCGAGCGACCTGCTGGCGACGGTCGGCGGCGAGGTGGCGGTGGCAGCGGCCGACGGCGGCGGGCTCGAGGTCGTGCTGCTGCTCCCCGACAGGACGACTCCATGACGGCCGTGGCGCGGCGGGTGATCGCCGGAATCCTCTCGGTCATGATGGTCGGGGCGCTCGTCGCCTGCAGCCAGCGCGCGAGCGAGTGGACCGACGCCGAATACGCGATCGCGGCCGGCGGCTCCACGGGCGTCTATTACGACTACGGCACCCATCTCGCCGACGAGCTCTCTGCCGGACTGGACATCAGAATCGTGGGGCAGGAGACAGCCGGGTCTGTGGACAACCTGCTGCGTGTGGACTCCGGCGAGGCGCTGATCGGCTTCGCGCAGGGCGATGCGGCAGCCGATGCGGTGGCGGGAACCGGTGCCTTCGACGAGCCCCTTCAGGTACGCGCTCTGGCGCGTCTCTACGACGAGTACGTGCAGGTCGTGGTGCGTGGCGACTCCGATGTGATGAGCCTCCCCGATCTCGCGGGGCGGACGGTCTCCCTCGGTGCCGAGAACTCCGGGGTGAACGTGATCGCGGCTCGCGTGCTCGACGCCGCCGGTGTCGGCATCGGGTCTCTCCGTGATCCCCAGCTCGACCTCGGCGAGTCGATCGCAGCGATGGAGCGCGGCGAGATCGACGGCTTCTTCTGGGTGGGCGGGCTGCCGACACCGGGAATCGCGGCGCTCTCGCAGACGACATCCGTGCGCCTGCTCCCGATCGAGCAGGACTGGGTGAACGAGGTGAACGACCGGTACTCGGATGCCTATCGACCCGCCGATGTGCCCGCCGGCACCTACGGCATCGCCGCCTCGGCGCCGACCATGGCCGTCCCGAACTATCTCGTCACGAGCTCCTCGACCCCGGACGGGGTCGCGCACGACATCCTGACCGGACTGTTCGATGCCCGCCTGCGGATCGCAGGGGAGGTTCCGACCGCCGCGCTGCTGGATCGTCGATCGGCGATCTTCACCGGCCCGGTCCCGCTGCATCCGGGCGCGGTCGAGTACTACCGGGACCTGCGCGGCTGACTGCTCAAGAAATCCTCAAGAAGTCTGACACCGGGCCGGAGGCTCTGCCAGTGTGATGTCGATCGCGCGCGATCGGATCCTGCAGCTCAGCTGTCGCTGGGGGTGAGGCCGCAGGACGATCCCGCGGCCCGTGGGGGCGGGCCGTGGGGTACCCATGCAAAGCAGCATTGGTACCGCGATCAGGTGATTACGAACGTGTAAATCTCACCGAGGCGCCTGGAGACCCGCGTCCGACGTGGCTAGTTTGGAGAAATGATGACCTCTGATACACCCCTCGTCGTGGTCGAGAACGTCCAGAAGCACTACGGAGATTTCCAAGCTCTCGCCGACATCGACCTCACGGTCAACTCGGGCGAGGTCGTCGTCGTGATCGGCCCGTCCGGCTCCGGCAAGTCGACCCTGTGTCGCACGATCAACCGGCTCGAGACGATCACCAGCGGCACGATCCGGATCGACGGCAAAGAGCTCCCCGCTGAGGGCAAGGGCCTCGCCCACCTCCGTGCGGACGTCGGCATGGTGTTCCAGTCCTTCAACCTGTTCGCCCACCTCACGATCCTCGAGAACGTGACCCTGGGGCCGATGAAGGTCCGCGGCCTCAAGAAGGCGGATGCCGAGAAGGAGGCGATGATCCTGCTCGAGCGCGTCGGCGTCGCACAGCAGGCATCCAAGCTCCCGGCGCAGCTCTCCGGTGGCCAGCAGCAGCGCGTGGCGATCGCCCGGGCGCTCGCGATGCAGCCCAAGGTCATGCTCTTCGACGAGCCGACCAGCGCGCTCGACCCCGAGATGATCAACGAGGTCCTCGACGTGATGGTCGAGCTGGCCCACGAGGGCATGACCATGATCGTCGTTACGCACGAGATGGGCTTCGCGCGGAAGGCGGCCGACCGCGTGGTCTTCATGGCCGACGGGCGGATCGTGGAGGAGGCGACTCCGGAGGAGTTCTTCACGAACCCGAAGAGCGACCGTGCCAAGGACTTCCTCTCGAAGCTCCTGACGCACTGACGCCCGATCACACAGACCCTGCACACACAGCACACGAAGGAGACGCACATGCGACGCACACGGACACTGGCAGGCATCGGAATCGCAGCGGTGGCACTGCTCGCGCTCACGGCCTGCAATAGCGGCACGCCGTCGAGCTCGGGAGCCCCGGAAGACGGCGGCGAGGAGGAGACCTCCGGCACGCCGTGGACGGTCCTCGAGGATGTCAGCATCGACGGGAGCCCGACGTTCGATCGGATCTCGTCCTCCGGCACGATCAAGGTCGGAGTGAAGGAAGACCAGCCGGGCCTCGGCTACCTCGACCCGGTCACCGGCGACCGCACCGGCTTCGACGTCGACATCGCCCGCTGGATGGCGGCATCGCTCGGGGTCGACCCGGAGACGATCGAGTTCACGGCGATCGCCTCGGCGAACCGCGAGCAGGCGATCGTGAACGGTGACATCGACTACTACGTCGGCACCTACTCGATCACCGACAAGCGCAAGGAGCAGATCTCCTTCGCCGGCCCCTACTTCCTCACCGGACAGGGCCTGCTCGTCGGCGCCGACAGCGACATCGAGAGCGTGGACGACCTGAACGACTCGACCACGGTCTGCTCCGTGACCGGCTCGACGCCGATCCAGAACATCAACACCAACTACCCGGATGTCCCGACCAAGGAGTACGACACGTACTCGAAGTGCGTCGAGGACCTCAAGAACGGGCAGGTGGATGCCGTCACCACCGACGAGGCGATCCTCATCGGCTACGCGGCTCAGGACCCGGAGAAGCTCAAGGTCGTCGGCGAGCCGTTCAGCGAGGAGCGCTACGGCATCGGCCTCGCCAAGGGCGATGACGCTCTGGCCGAGTACTTCAATACCCAGTTGACCGACGGCGGCGACATCTGGCAGCAGATCTTCGACAACAACCTCGGTGCCTCCGGCGTCAAGGCGACCCAGCCTGAGGTCGACCCGATCGGTTGATCGTGTGGGGGCGGCCGACACCATCGGCCGCCCCCTCCATCAGCAGGGTCATCGCGAGAACACGAATCGACAGGAGCAGCCGTGGGAGTCATCAGCGACCACCTCGATCTCTGGGGTGAAGCACTGTGGGGAACGATCGTGCTGTTCCTGGGCGGCGGCCTCATCGCCCTGGTGCTGGGACTGATCGTGGGAGCGGCCCGGGTCTCCCCGGTGCCGATCGCCCGGGCAGTCGGCGGCATCTACGTGAACTGGATCCGCAACACCCCGCTCACCCTCGTCATGTTCTTCTTCGCGTTCTGCCTGCCGATCCTTCTCGGCGAGCGGGTGAACGCCTTACTGCTGGCGGTCATCGCGCTCGGGCTCTACACGGCGACCTACGTCGCCGAGGCTCTGCGGGCCGGCATCAACACGGTGCCGGTCGGGCAGGCCGAGGCGGCGCGGGCGATCGGCCTCAACTTCGGCCAGGTCATGCGCTACGTCATCCTTCCGCAGGCCACGCGCTCGGTGGTCCCGCCGATGATGAGCGTCCTGATCGCCCTCATGAAGAACACCACGGTGGCGGCCGGCTTCTCGGTCGTCAACCTCGGCACCATCCGCGCGGCACTCAGCGAGCGCGGCGAGAACGCCCTCGTCGTCCTGCTGTGGGTCATGGTCATCTTCGTGGTGTTGGTGCTGCTGCTCGCATGGGTGCAGCGCACGCTCGAGAACAAGTGGAGGATCGCGCGATGAGTTCCGTCCTGTTCGATGTCCCCGGCCCCCGGGCCATCGCCCGCAACCGTCTCATCGGAGTCGCGACGGTCGTCGTCGTCCTCGCCGTGCTCGGCTGGGTCGTGTGGCGGCTGTTCGCCACCGGGCAGTTCACCGCCGAGAAGTGGAACATCTTCACGTTCTCCGCCGTCTGGGTCCGTTTCGGTGAAGGACTGATGGCCACGCTGGCCGCCTTCGGTGCCGCGGGCGTCGGATCGATCATCCTCGGCTTCGTGCTCGGCATCGGTCGTCTCTCGGAGCACGCCTGGGTGCGTGAGCCGGTTCGCTGGATCATCGAGGTGCTCCGGGCCGTGCCCGTCCTCGTGCTGATGATGCTGCTGTACTACGGCCTGCCCGTGCTCGGTGTGAAGATGCCGCCGTACTGGGCGGTCGTCATCGCGCTCATCGTCTACAACGGGTCGGTCCTCGCCGAGGTGCTGCGCGCCGGCATCGAGTCGCTTCCTCGCGGACAGCAGGAAGCGGGTTACGCCATCGGACTGCGCAAGACCGGGGTGATGTACTTCATCCTGATCCCGCAGGCGGTGCGGGCCATGATGCCCGTCATCATCGCGCAGCTCGTCGTCGCGCTGAAGGACACCGCGCTCGGCTTCATCATCACGTACCAGGAACTCCTCTACGTCATCAACCAGATCGGCAACCAGGCGCCCTACGGGTCGCCCCTGATCCCCGCCGCGATCATCGGCGGATCGATGTACGTGGCCGTGTGTCTCCTGCTCTCCTACGTCGCCTACCGTCTGCAGCGTCGCGCCAAGCGCTCGCCGAAGGCCGGACCCGCCGTGCCCGATCCCCGTCAGCACGGCGGCGAGACGAACACCTCGCTCATCGTGCTGCAGGGGGATGGCGCCGAGCCGACGCGCTGATCCGCGAAAGGGACCTGCGCGCCCCCGGTAGACTCGATTCTCGTGTCAGAGTCTCCTGAAATCACCCCGGAAGCGGTCGAAGCCGCTGTCGCCGACGCCCTCGCGGCGATCGCCGCAGCCGCAGACACCGCCGAGCTGAAGGCGGCTCGTGCCGCACATGTCGCGGAGGGTTCGCCGCTCGCGGTCCTGAACGCCTCGATGCGCCAGGTCGCCCCCGAGAACAAGGCCGCGTTCGGCAAGCTCGTGGGCCAGGGGCGCGGGCAGGTGACGCAGGCGCTCGCCGCCAAAGAGGCCGAGCTGTCCGCCGCAGAGGTCGCCGCACGCCTCGAGTCCGAGCGCATCGACATCACCGCCGTGCCCTCGCGCACTCGGGTGGGGGCCCGGCATCCGCTCACGTTGCTCCAGGACCAGGTCTGCGACATCTTCGTCGGCATGGGCTGGGAGATCGCGGAGGGACCGGAGCTGGAGCACGAGTGGTTCAACTTCGACGCCCTGAACTTCGACGTCGACCACCCCGCCCGCCAGGAGCAGGACACGTTCTACGTCGACCCGCCCTCGCGTCACCTCGTGATGCGCACGCACACGAGCCCGGTGCAGGTGCGGTCGATGCTCGACCGTGAGGTGCCGATCTATGTGCTCTGCCCGGGACGGGTGTACCGGACCGACGAGTTCGACGCCACGCACCTGCCGGTGTTCACGCAGTTCGAGGGTCTCGTGATCGACAAGGGCATCACGATGGCGCACCTCAAGGGCACGCTCGATCACTTCGCGAAGCAGCTCTTCGGCCCCGAGGCCGAGACGCGCTTCCGCACCAACTACTTCCCCTTCACCGAGCCCTCCGCCGAGCTCGACCTGTGGCACCCGACCTTCAAGGGCGGCGCGCGCTGGATCGAGTGGGGCGGCTGCGGCATGGTCAACCCGAACGTGCTGCGCGCGGCGGGGATCGACCCCGAGGTGTACAGCGGCTTCGCGTTCGGCATGGGCATCGAGCGGGGACTGATGTTCCGCAGCGACGTGCAGGACATGCGCGACATGGCCGAGGGTGATGTCCGTTTCAGCGAGCAGTTCGGGATGGTGGTGTGATGCGCGTCCCGCTTTCGTGGTTGCGTGAGTACGTCGATCTGGCAGCGGATGCCACGCCCGAGGATGTCCTCGCGGCACTGGTGACCGTCGGCTTCGAAGAGGAGGACGTGCATCGCTTCGAGATCGCAGGTCCCGTCGTCGTCGGGCAGGTCGTCTCGATCGAGGCCGAGCCGCAGTCCAACGGCAAGACCATCAACTGGTGCCAGGTCGATGTGGGCGAGGCGAACGGCGGCATCCGCGGGATCGTCTGCGGCGCGCACAACTTCGTCGCCGGAGACAAGGTCGTCGTCACCCTGCCCGGCGCCGTGTTGCCGGGGCCGTTCCCGATCGCCGCCCGCAAGACCTACGGTCACGTCTCCGACGGCATGATCGCCTCGGCGCGCGAGCTGGGCCTCGGCGACGAGCACAACGGCATCGTCGTGCTCTCCGACCTCGGCATCGACGCGCCCGTCGGTGCCGACGCGATCGCCCTGCTGGGCCTCGACGACGTCGCGGTCGAGATCAACGTCACGCCCGACCGCGGTTATGCCTTCTCTCTGCGCGGTGTCGCCCGCGAGTACGCGCACGCCACGGGGGCGACTTTCCGCGACCCGGCGGAGCGCGACTTCGCGGAGCTGCAGCCCGGCACCGGGCACACCACCGTGGTCGACGACGTCGCCCCCGTGCGCGGCCGTGTCGGTGCGAGTGAGTTCGTGACCCGCGTCGTGCGTGACGTCGACCCCTCGCGTCCGACCCCGCCGTGGATGATCGCGCGGCTCAGCCTCGCGGGCATGCGCTCGCTCGGCATCCTGATCGACATCACCAACTACGTGATGCTCGAGCTGGGGCAGCCGCTGCACGGCTACGACCTCGACAAGCTCGCGGGTGGAATCACGGTCCGCCGTGCCACCCCCGGCGAGAAGATGACCACCCTCGACGGCGTCGAACGCGCTCTGCACGTCGAAGACCTGCTCATCACCGACGGGTCCGGCCCGATCGGTCTGGCCGGCGTCATGGGCGGCGGCACCACCGAGATGAGCGAGACCACGCGGAACGTGCTCATCGAGGCGGCGAACTTCGACCCGATCACGATCGCCCGTACGGCACGTCGGCACAAGCTGCCGAGCGAGGCGTCCAAGCGCTTCGAGCGCGGCGTCGACCCGCTCATCCCGTTCGTGGCCGCGCGCCGGGCCGCCGACCTGATGGTCGAGCTCGCCGGTGGCACTCTGACCGAAGAGGGCGGTGCGCTGTTCGCCGAGGTCTTCGTCGAAGACATCGCGCTCCCGGCGGGCTTCGTGCAGGGACTCATCGGCGTCGACTACACCGACGACGAGATCGCCGGTGCGCTGACCACCATCGGCGCGGACGTCGCCGCTTCGGAGGACGGCTCCGGCTGGACCGTGATCCCGCCGACCTGGCGCCCCGACCTCACCGACAAGTGGACGCTCGCCGAGGAGGTCGCCCGTATCCACGGCCTCGACCGCATTCCCTCCGTGCTGCCGACGCCGCCATCCGGTCGTGGGCTCACCGCACATCAGCAGGGTCGCCGTCGCGTGGCCGACGCCCTCGCGGCCGCCGGTCTGGTCGAGACACCGTCGTTCCCGTTCACGACCGAGGTGCAGAACGACCTCCACGGCTCCGCCTCGGGAGAGCACCTGCCGAGCATCCGCCTGGCGAACCCGCTCGACGGGCAGGCGCCGTTCCTGCGCCGCTCGCTCATCCCTGGCCTGCTGCAGACCGCGCACCGCAACATCTCGCGCGGACTCACCGACCTGGCGATCTTCGAGACGGGTGCCGTGTTCCTCCCGGAGCCGGGTGTCGAGTACGGCACTGACGACGTGCCGCCGCTGGGTGAGCGTCCGTCGGACGAGACACTCGCGGCATTGAACTCCTCGATCCCGCCGCAGCACCGGTTCGTCTCGGCGCTGCTCACGGGCCACGTTGCGCCGCGTCAGCCCGGACGCCCCGCCGAGGCCGCCGGCCTGACCGAGGCGCTGGACGCGGTCCGTGTGATCGCGGCAGCAGCCGGAGTCGAGATCGATGTGATTCAGGCTGAGCGTGCAGCACTGCACCCGGGTCGTACCGGATCGCTGCGTGTGGCCGGTGAAGAGGTCGGCTACGTCGGCGAGCTGCACCCCGCCGTGGCCGAGGATGCTGATCTCCCCGGACGCGCGACCGTGCTCGAGCTCGACCTCGACCGCATCCTGACGCTCGCGGGTGGGCGGGTCGTCGCGGCCTCGCTGTCGACTTTCCCCGCCGCCACCCAGGACGTTTCGCTCACGCTGCCCGCGGAGGTGCCGGCCGCCGACGTGCAGGCCGCACTCGCCGAGGGTGCGGGTGCGCTGCTCGAATCGGTGCGACTGGTGGACGACTACCGCGGCGAAGGTGTGCCGGAAGGCTCGAAGAGCCTGACGTTCGCACTGCGCTTCCGCGCGGACGACCGTACGCTCACGGCAGCCGAGGCCACGGCGGCCAAGCTCGCCGGTGTCGAGGTCGCTGCCCAGCGTTTCGGAGCCGCACTGCGCGACTGAGCGCGACTTCGCTCAAGACGGGCGCCCCGATGGTCGGGGCGCCCGTCTCGCTCTGCTCTGAGCGGAAGGACTTCTTTACGCGTCGGCTTCCTGGTGACATGGGTCCATGACCGACGTGTTGATCCTCGGGGGAACGGGCTGGCTCTCCGGGCGCATCGCTCGCCGATGGCGGGATGCGGGAGCGATGGTGACCTGTCTCGCCCGCGGCGGGAGGCCTGCGCCCGACGGGGCCGTGCTCGTGCGTGGCGACCGCGACGATCCCGCGGCGTACACCGAGCTCGCCCGACGGGACTGGGACCACGTGGTGGATATCTCGTCGCAGGCGTCTCACGCCGTAGCGGCCGTCGACGCTCTCGGAGAGCGAGCCGCGCGATGGACCTACGTGTCCTCCATGTCGGTCTACTCCGACGACGAGACGGTCGGTGCGGACGAGTCGGCTCCGCGGCATCCGCCCGCCCGGCCCGGTGACGAGTACGAGTACGGGGCGCAGAAGGCGGCAGCGGAAGACGCCGTGGGTGCCCTGGGCGATCGTGCGCTCATCGTGCGACCCGGGCTCATCGTGGGCGACGGCGACCCGAGCGATCGATTCGGGTATTGGGCAGCCGCCTTCGCACGGGCGGGTATCGGGCCGGTGCTGCTGCCGCCGCTCGAGGGGAGGAGCGCCCAGGTGATCGACGTGGACGACCTCGCTGACTTCCTCGTCGCGACGACCAGGAGCGGGCCGGTCAACGCCATCGGGGACGGGCATTCCCTCGGCGACGTGCTGCAGGCGGTTCGCGCGGCAGCAGGCCAGACCGGCGAGACCGTCGTCGCCGAGGAGGAGTGGCTCGTCGCACGCGAGGTCGCGCACTGGGCGGGACCGAGATCACTACCGCTGTGGCTGCCGCCGGAGATGACGGGCTTCATGACCCGGTCGAACTCGGCGTACCGCGAAGCGGGTGGTCGGCTGCGCCCTCTGACCGACACCATCCGAGCCGTCGTGGCCGATGAGCGGGCGCGCGGCATCGACCGCGACCGCCGTGCCGGACTCACGCGGGCGGAGGAGTCGGCTCTGCTGGCCGATCGCTAGACTGCGAGCAGTGACACGGGGTGCCGCATCCGCGGCTGAGAACAGACCCGTCGAACCTGATCTAGTTCGTACTAGCGAAGGGATGTCGCGATGAGCGATCTTCTGCGTCCTGATTCCACCACCGATCTCCCCGCCGCCGCCGCGGCCCTGTGGGGGGTGCTGCGCGAGACGCCACCGTTGACCCATTGCATCACCAACACGGTCGTCACCGGGTTCACCGCCAACGTACTGCTCGCGCTCGGCGCTGCGCCCGCCATGGTCGACATCGTCGGAGAGGCCGAGATGTTCGCCGGTGTCGCCTCCGGTGTGCTGATCAACCTGGGGACGCCCACCCCCGAGCAGCGCGCGGCGAGCCTCGAGGCCGTCGCCGGGGCCGCGGCATCCGGAACCCCATGGGTGCTCGATCCGGTCGCGATCGGGGCACTGCCGATCCGCACCGCCTTGGCGCACCGGCTGGCGGAGCAGCGTCCGACGGCGATCCGCGGCAACGCTTCGGAGATCCTCGCGCTCGCCGGCCTCAGCGCCGGTGGTCGCGGAGTGGATGCCACCGACAGCACGGATAGCGCAGCCGACGCGGCCGCTGCTCTCGCGCGACGGACGGGTGCCGTGATCGCCGTGTCTGGTCCGATCGACTTCCTCACCGATGGGGAGCGGGTGCTGCGCCTCGCGAACGGGCACGAGCTGCTGACCAAGGTCACCGGCGGGGGCTGCGCTCTCGGGGCGGTGATGGCGGCATTCCTCGGTGCCGCGCGGAACACCGAGCACGACGCGCTCACGGCCGTCGCCGCCGCGAGCCTCGTGTACACGATCGCGGCCGAGCGCGCCGCCGCGATCGCGACCGGCCCCGGCAGCTTCGCCGTGGCGCTGTTGGACGCCCTCGCCACCGTGGGCCCCGCCGACGTGATCGCGGACGCCCGTGTGGAGGTGGGGGCGCTGTGAACGCCGATCTCTCCCTCTACCTGGTCACCGATCCCACGCTCTGCGGAGACCGCGGCGTCGTCGATACCGTCCGCCGTGCCGTCGACGGGGGCGTGCGCATCGTGCAGCTCCGCGACAAGACCGCATCCGATGCCGAGACGGCCGAGCAGCTGCTTGCCCTGTCGCAGGCCATCGACGGACGCGCACTGCTCGTCGTGAACGACCGACTGGATGCCGCCATCGCCGCCCGCGCCCGCGGTGCACGCGTCGACGGCGTGCACCTGGGGCAGGGGGACGCGTCGGTGCTGCGGGCGCGCGAGGCTCTCGGGCCGGATGCGCTGATCGGCCTCACCGCGAACAGTGCAGCGCACCTCGACGCGGTTCTCGCGTTGCCTGCCGGCACCGTCGACTATCTCGGCGTCGGGGTGATCCGTCCGACCTCGACCAAGCCGGATCACCCCGAGCCCCTCGGCGTGGACGGGTTCCGTGACTTCGTGACGCGCAGCCCGCTCCCGTGCGTGGCGATCGGTGGCGTCGGCATCGACGACACCGAGGCGCTTCGTGAGGCCGGCGCTGCCGGGCTCGCCGTGGTCTCGGCACTGTGCGCGGCCGACGATCCCGCCGAGGCCGCCCGCGAATTCCGGCGACGGTGGCTCGCGGGCTCCGTGCCGCGCGTGCTCAGCATCGCGGGGAGCGACCCATCGGGAGGAGCGGGCGTCCAGGCCGACCTCAAGTCCATCGCCGCGAACGGCGGGTACGGCATGGCCGTCCTCACGGCGCTGACCGCGCAGAACACACAGGGTGTGCGGGCGGTGCATGTGCCGCCGGTGGACTTCCTCCGCGCGCAGCTCGACGCGGTGTCGGACGACATCGTGATCGACGCGGTGAAGATCGGGATGCTCGCCGAGACCGAGGTGATCCGCGCGGTGGGCGAGTGGCTCGACCGGGTGCGTCCGCCTGTCGTCGTGCTCGATCCGGTCATGGTCGCGACCTCGGGGGACCGGCTCCTGTCGCCGGATGCCGAGGCGGAGCTGCGCGGTCTGCTCGGCCGCGCGACGCTGATCACCCCGAATCTCGCCGAGCTCGCGGTGCTGTCCGGCCGTGACATCGTCGACTGGGCGGACGGCATCGTCGCCGCCGAGGAACTGTCGGCCGAGATCGGTGCCGCCGTGCTCGTCAAGGGCGGTCATCTGACAGGCGACGAGGCCCCGGACGCCTTGGTCGACGCGCGGCGCGGGCTGCGTCAGGAGTTCACCGGGCCGCGCATCGTGACGTCGAGCACGCACGGCACGGGCTGCTCGCTCTCTTCGGCCCTGGCCACGCTGCTGGCGCAGGGGAGTGAGCCCGAGGAGGCGGTCCGCGCGGCACGCGCCTGGCTGCGCGAATCCCTCCGCGCGGGGGACGGGCTGCGCGTGGGACGCGGACACGGCCCGATCAGCCACTTCGCCGGACTCTGGGAGCGTGGTGGCACGGCGACGCGACCGGGGTCGACCGACATCGCCGCGGACTGGTGGCAGGAGATCGCCGGCATCCGCGCGGGGATCGACGAGCTGCCGTTCATCCGCGCGCTCGCCGACGGCTCTCTCGAGCGCGCGCCGTTCCTGTCGTTCCTCGCCCAGGACGCGCTGTATCTGCGCGACTATGCCCGGGTGCTGGCCGAAGCCGCCCGCCTCGCGCCGACCTCGGCCGAGCAGGCGTTCTGGGCGGACTCCGCCCACGGTTCGATCGTCGGCGAGCTCGAACTGCACGCGTCGTGGCTGACCCCGTCGCAGGGGGTGAGCGCGGCGACGTTCGCGGCGGAGCCCTCGTCGGCGACGACGGCGTATCTCGATCACCTGCGGTCCGTGGCCTTCGGCGGCGACTACGCCGAGATCGTCGCCGCCGTGCTCCCGTGCTTCTGGCTCTACACCGATCTCGGCCGGCGCCTGCACGCGGGAGAGTTCGGTGAATACGCGACCGATTCGCAGCACCCCTATGCGTCCTGGCTCACGACCTACGCCGATCCCGCCTTCGAGGAGGCGACCCGCGCGGCGATCGGCTACGCGACCGCGGCCGCTGCGGCGGCGGATGACGACACCAGGACGAGGATGCGGCGGGCGTTCGTGTCATCGAGCGCGCATGAGCGTGCCTTCTTCGCCGCTCCGCTGGAGTCGCCGCCCCGCGGATGACAGTCCGGATTTGCGGTGGCTGCCGGGGCCGCGCTACTGTCGCGACATGCCTTCGGCCGCCACCGCTTCTTCGACGCTCGCTCCGAGCGTCATCGCTGTGCGCCGACGCCGCGGCCGCCGACTGTAGGCGACCCCGCCCTCCTGCCTGCGCCCGCGCGGCGGTCGAGAGCCGGTGTCGCCGCCTCCGGCCCCGCCCCCGGTCCTCCTTTCGAGGGAGGACCCGACCGTTAAGGTAGAAGCATGACGTATACCGTCGCCGTCTCCGGCGCATCCGGCTACGCAGGCGGCGAGATCCTACGCCTCCTGGCCGACCATCCCGACATGGAGATCCGCACCGTCACGGCGCATTCGAACGCCGGACAGCCTCTCGTCGACCACCAGCCGCATCTGCGCTCGCTCGCGCACCTCACCCTGCAGGACACGACGCCGGAGATCCTCTCCGGCCACGACATCGTGTTCCTCGCGCTTCCGCACGGGCAGTCGGGGCAGTACACCGACGCTCTGGGAGACGCGCCCCTCGTGATCGACGCGGGCGCCGATCACCGGCTCACGTCGGCGTCGGCATGGGATGCGTTCTACGGCGGCGCCTTCCACGAGCCGTGGACATACGGTGTCCCCGAGCTTCTGGTCGACGGCGTGAAGCAGCGCGAGCACCTCCGCGGGGCGACGCGCATCGCTGCCCCGGGCTGCAACGCCTCCACGGTGAGCCTCAGCCTCGCCCCGGGTGTCGCGGCCGGAGTCATCGACCCCGCCGACATCGTCTCGGTGCTGGCCGTCGGCCCGTCCGGAGCCGGCAAGAGCCTGAAGACCAACCTCCTCGGCAGCGAGATCCTCGGCACCGCGAACCCCTACGCGGTCGGCGGAACCCACCGGCACATCCCCGAGATCCGCCAGGCGCTCGCCGCGGCGTCCGGGGCGGATGCCGCGAGCATCCGCATCTCGTTCACCCCGGTGCTCGTCCCGATGTCGCGGGGGATCCTCGCCACCTCGACGGCGCCGATCGTCGACGGTGCGACCGATGCGCAGATCCGCGACGCCTGGCAGAGCGCCTACGGCGACGAGACGTTCGTGCAGCTGTTGCCCGAGGGGCGGTTCCCGCGCACGGCCGACGTGCTCGGCGCCAACACCGCGCTCATCGGCCTCGCGATCGATCGCGCAGCCAACCGGGTCACGGTGGTCACCGCGGTCGACAACCTCGTCAAGGGCACCGCCGGCGCTGCCATCCAGTCCATGAACATCGCGCTGGGTCTTCCCGAGAACCGCGCCCTCTCAGTGAACGGAGTCGCGCCGTGAGCGTCACCGCCCCCGCAGGATTCGAGGCGGCGGGAGTCGCCGCAGGCCTGAAGTCCACCGGCAAGCCCGATGTCGCCGTCGTCGTCAACCGGGGACCGCGCAAGGTCGGCGCGGCCGTCTTCACCAGCAACCGCGCCAAGGCGAACCCGATCATCTGGTCGCAGCAGGCCGTCGCCGACCGCATCGTCGAGGCCGTGGTGCTCAACTCCGGCGGGGCGAACTGCTTCACCGGGGCCTTCGGGTTCCAGACCACGCACCAGACCGCCGAGAAGGCCGCCGAGCTCCTCGGCGTGAGCGCCGGTGACGTGCTGATCTGCTCGACCGGACTCATCGGCACCGGCGACGAGACATTCCGGCAGCGGGTGCTCGCCGGCACGGAGCAGGCGATCGCCGCACTCAGCACCGACGGAGGCGACGCTGCCGCGCAGGCCATCATGACCACCGACACGGTCGCGAAGACCGCGGTGATCAGCCGCGACGGCTGGACGATCGGAGGCATGGCGAAGGGCGCGGGAATGCTCGCGCCAGGGCTCGCCACGATGCTCGTGGTGATCACGACCGACGCGGTCCTCGAACCGCTGCAGGCCGACGAGGCGCTGCGCCGCGCGACCGGGCAGACCTTCGACCGGCTCGACTCCGACGGGTGCATGTCGACGAACGATCAGGTGACGCTGCTGGCCAATGGCGCATCCGGAGTCGTCCCGGACCTCGACGAGTTCGCCGCCGCACTGACCGAGCTGTCGCAGGAGCTGGCGGTCAAGCTTCAGGGCGACGCCGAGGGCGCCAGTCACGACATCACCATCGAGGTGCAGCACGCGGTGTCCGAGCAGGACGCGGTCGAGGTCGGCCGGTCGGTCGCGCGCAACAACCTCTTCAAAGCCGCGATCTTCGGAAACGACCCGAACTGGGGTCGAGTGCTGGCCGCGATCGGCACCACGAGCGCGCAGTTCGACCCGTACGACGTGGACGTGTGGATGAACGGCGTGCGCGTCTGCACGGAGGGCGGCCCGGATCGCCCCCGCGAAGAGGTCGACCTGACGCCGCGCGCCACGCACCTCGTGATCGATCTCAAGGTCGGGGATCACACGGCCACCGTGCTCACGAACGACCTCACCCACGACTACGTGCACGAGAACAGCGCGTACGCCTCATGACCGACATCCAGGACACACCAGCCGAGGTCGCCGCGCAGAAGGCCACCACCCTCATCGAGTCGCTGCCGTGGCTGAAGAAGTTCCGCGACCAGATCGTCGTCATCAAGTACGGCGGCAACGCGATGGTGTCGGAGGAGCTGCAGGACGCGTTCGCGCAGGACATCGCCTACCTCCGCTACGTCGGAGTGCTGCCGGTCGTCGTGCACGGCGGCGGTCCGCAGATCTCGAACATGCTGCAGCGACTCGAGATACCCAGTGAGTTCAAGGGCGGCTACCGCGTCACCAACACCGAGGCGATCAGCGTCGTGCGCATGGTGCTCACCGGTCAGGTCAACCCGCAGCTCGTGACCAAGATCAACTCCCACGGGCCGATCGCCACCGGTCTCAGCGGGGAGGACGCGGGTCTCTTCGGCGGACGCCGTCGCGGTGTCGTGATCGACGGCGAAGAGGTCGACCTCGGCCGTGTCGGCGATGTCGTGGAGGTCGATCCGACCCCCGTGCTCGATCACCTCGCCGCCGGCCGCATCCCGGTCGTGTCGAGCATCGCGCCCGACCTCGATCACCCGGGTCAGTCGCTCAACGTCAATGCGGATGCCGCAGCCGCCGCACTCGCGGTGTCGCTGAACGCGCGCAAGCTCGTGATCCTCACGGATGTGCCGGGTCTCTATGCCGACTGGCCGAACCGCGACTCGCTCGTCTCGCACCTCACGTCGGAAGCCCTCATCGAGATGCTGCCGAAGCTCGAATCGGGGATGATCCCGAAGATGCGGGCCTGCCTCGACGCGGTCGAGGGTGGGGTCGATGCGGCAGCGATCATCGACGGCCGAGTGCCGCATTCGGTACTCGTCGAACTTTTCACCAGCAAGGGAATCGGGACCGAAGTGGTCCTGGGAAAGAATGAGGTGACGGCATGACCGTCTGGCAGGACGACGCGGCACGCGATCTCGTGCTCAACGCAGGGGACCGGCTTGCGATGCTGGTCCGTGGCGAGGGCTCGCACGTCTGGGACGCCGACGGCCGACGCCACCTCGACTTCCTGGCCGGCGTCGCGGTCACCTCTCTCGGGCACGCGCACCCGGTCTTCGTGGAAGCTGTCTCGAAGCAGGCGGCCACGCTCGCGCACGTGTCGAACTACTTCGCGACGCCGCCGCAGCTCGCCCTCGCCGCGCGACTCAAGCGCTTGGCCGGTGCCGGTCTCGACGGTCGGGTGTTCTTCTCGAACTCGGGTGCCGAGGCCAACGAGGCCGCGTTCAAGCTCGCCCGCCTGCACGGCGGCACCGAGCGCCCGCGCATCCTCGCTCTCGAAAACGGCTTCCACGGCCGCACCATGGGGTCGCTCGCACTGACCGCGAAGGTGTCGATGCGGGCGCCGTTCGAGCCGATGCCTGCGGGCGTCGAGCACATCCCCGCCACGATCGAGGCGCTGGAGGCGGCGATGGACGACCGTGTCGCCGCCATCATCGTCGAGCCGATCCAGGGCGAGGCCGGTGTCGTCGAGCTGCCGGAGGGCTACCTCGCGGCCGCCCGCTCGCTGACACTCGCGCACGGGGCGCTGCTCATCCTGGACGAGATCCAGACCGGCGCTGGTCGCACCGGCGCGTGGTTCGGCTTCAGCCATGAGGGCATCACGCCCGATGCCATCACCCTCGCGAAGGGCATCGGCGGCGGCTTCCCGATCGGAGCCCTGGTCACCTATGGGGCGGCCAGCTCGCTCTTCACCCCGGGGTCGCACGGCTCCACCTTCGGCGGCAACCCGCTCGCGACCGCGGTCGCCGATGCGGTGCTCACCGAGATCGAGAGCGCGGGACTGGTGGAGAATGCGGCTCGCCGCGGTGCGGAGCTGCGCGAGATCCTGCTCGGCATCGATTCCCCGCTGATCGACGGTGTGCGCGGACGCGGACTGCTGGTCGGCGTCGCGCTGACCGAACCGGTCGCCGGTGCCGTCGTCGCCGCCGCGCAGGAGCGCGGTCTGATCGTGAACGCCGCCAATCCCGAGACCGTGCGCATCGCACCAGCTCTCACGATCGGCGACGCCGAGCTCGCCGAGTTCCGCGAGCTGTTCACCGCCGCTCTCGCCGACGTCCAGGCCTCTGTTGCCGGAAAGGTATCCGCATGACCCGCCACCTGCTGCGTGACGACGATCTGACGCCCGCCGAGCAGGCCGAGATCCTCGATCTCGCCATCGAGCTGAAGAAGGATCGGTGGGCGGACAAGAGCCTCGCGGGTCCGCAGACCGTCGCGGTGATCTTCGACAAGTCCTCCACGCGCACCCGCGTCTCGTTCGCGGTGGGCATCGCCGATCTCGGCGGGTCGCCCCTCATCATCACGACCGCGAGCAGCCAGCTCGGCGGCAAGGAGACGCCCTCCGACACCGCGCGGGTGCTCGAGCGCCAGGTCGCGGCCATCGTGTGGCGCACCTACGCGCAGTCCGGGCTCGAGGAGATGGCGGCAGGCACGCGTGTCCCCGTGATCAACGCGCTCTCTGACGACTTCCACCCGTGCCAGCTGCTAGCCGACCTGCTGACGATCCGTGAGCACAAGGGCGCGCTGAAGGGGCTCACGCTCACGTTCTTCGGTGATGGGCAGAGCAACATGGCGCACTCCTACGCGCTCGCGGGCGTGACGGCGGGCATGCACGTGCGCATCGCGTCGCCCGAGGACTACGCGCCGCGGGCGGATGTCATCGAGGCTGCGGACCGCCGTGCCGCCGAGACCGGTGGTTCGATCACGCTGTACACCGATCCGGTGGAGGCCGCAGCGGGTGCCGACGTCGTCGTCACCGACACCTGGGTGTCGATGGGCAAGGAGGAGGAGAAGCTCGCGCGCATCCGCGATCTCGGCGGCTACAAGGTCACGCCCGAGACGATGACCCTCGCGGATCCCGAGGCGATCTTCATCCACTGCCTCCCCGCCGACCGCGGCTACGAGGTCGACTCCACCGTCATCGACGGGCCGCAGAGTGTGGTCTGGGACGAGGCCGAGAACCGACTGCACGCGCAGAAGGCGCTCCTGGTCTGGCTGCTCGGCAAGAAGGACGCCTGATGACCGACTCGACGCACGAAGGCACCAACGAGGGCGCGCTCTGGGGTGCCCGCTTCGCCACCGGGCCGTCGCCCGAGCTGGTGGAGCTCAGCCGCTCCACGCACTTCGACTGGATCCTCGCGCCGTACGACATCGCCGGCTCGCATGCACATGCCACGGCGCTCGAGGCTGCCGGGTATCTCGAGCCTGATGAGGCTCGGCGGATGCACGACGGGCTGGATGCCGTGGCGCGCAAGGTGGCCGACGGCACTCTGCGCCCGGTGCCCACCGATGAGGACGTGCACGGCGCCCTCGAGCAGGCACTGATCGCCGAGCTCGGCCCTGAGCTCGGAGGCCGCCTGCGTGCCGGCCGGAGCCGCAACGACCAGATCGCGACGCTGGTGCGCATGTACCTGATCGACCACGCGAGGGTGATCGCCCGCGACATCCTGCGGGTGATCGACGCGCTGGTCGCCCAGGCCGAGGCGCACCCCGATGCCATCCTCCCCGGGCGCACGCATCTGCAGCATGCGCAGCCCGTGCTCCTCGCCCACCACCTGCAGGCGCACGGCTGGCCGCTGGTGCGCGAGCTCGAACGCCTCGTGGACTGGCGCCGTCGCGCCGGTGTCTCGCCCTACGGTGGGGGAGCACTGGCCGGTTCCACGCTCGGTCTCGACCCCGCGCTCGTCGCGACCGAGCTCGGCCTCGATCGTCCGGCCGAGAACTCTCTCGACGGCACGGCCGCCCGCGATGTGGTGGCGGAGTTCGCGTTCATCACGGCGATGACCGGAGTCGACCTCTCGCGGCTCTCCGAGGAGATCATCCTCTGGAACACCCGCGAGTTCGGTTTCGTCACCCTCGACGACGGCTACTCGACGGGGTCGAGCATCATGCCGCAGAAGAAGAACCCCGACATCGCCGAACTCGCCCGAGGCAAGTCGGGCCGTCTCATCGGCAACCTCTCCGGATTGCTCGCCACGCTCAAGGGACTCCCGCTCGCGTACAACCGCGATCTGCAGGAGGACAAGGAGCCGGTCTTCGATTCGGTGCAGACGCTCGAAGTCGTGCTCCCCGCCTTCGCGGGGATGGTCGCCACGCTGCGTTTCGACACCGAGCGGATGGCGGCGCTGGCACCGCAGGGCTTCTCGCTCGCGACCGATGTCGCGGAATGGCTCGTGAAGCGGCGGGTGCCGTTCCGCGACGCCCACGAGATCTCGGGTGCGCTCGTGCGCGCGTGCGAGGAACAGGGGATCGGGCTGGAAGACGCTTCCGACGAGCTGCTGCTGTCGGTGTCGCCGCATCTCGTACCCGAGGTGCGTGAGGTTCTCACGATCGAGGGTTCGGTCGCGTCTCGGACCGGCGTCGGCGGCACCGCACCGGTCCGCGTCGCCGAGCAGCGCGCCGAGCTGGTCGCCCGGGCCCAGGCCGCCGCTCACGCACTCGGACTGTAGCCGGACTCGCGGTCGGCGGCCGTGTCGAGCTCAGTGCAGTTCGGCGTCGGCCGCGGACCGCACCCACTTGGTGAAGCGCACGGTGAGACCCGCACGAGTGGGGGCGGCGAGGAAGGGCCCGGCGGATGCCGCAGCCTGGCCGTCGAACGGAGCGACGCGCACGAGCCGCCACGGCTCATCGTCGGCGCGCGCCCGCACGATGACGGCGTCCGTCCACCGGCTCACGCGTACCGTGATCTCACGGTCGAGCCACTCGTCGACGAAGCCGACCGACCAGTCGGACGCACCGGCGGTGACCACGGCGCCGAGCCCGAGGTGGTCGTCGGCGTACTCGACGCCGGTCTTCACCCAGTGCTCGTCATCGATGCGTACGAAGACCCCGGCCTGGTCGAACTGGCCCTCCCACGGCGCGCGGAACGACACCTCCATCGCCTCGCCCACGGCGAGCGGGGCGAGCAGGGCGTGTTCGGTGTCGTGCACGAACCCGTAGGCGGTGTGCCGCCAGGCGTCACTGCCTTCGACGGCGGTGACGTCGAGGTGCTCGGCGTCGGTCACGGCGGCGGGGGCGTGGGTCCAGGTTCCCTCGGACCAGGCAAGAATGC
Source organism: Microbacterium sp. B19(2022) (assembly GCF_012030385.1). NCBI lineage: Bacteria > Bacillati > Actinomycetota > Actinomycetes > Micrococcales > Microbacteriaceae > Microbacterium > Microbacterium sp. B19(2022). Next base: position 7,055 of record NZ_JAAUVO010000019.1, on the reverse strand, counting down.
TCGAATCAGGCATATTTCCAATCCATAACCACATAGTGCATATATCCAGGAATATTCCTGATAAGGTTATCGCATGGTCATCGCTGTGATCGCAGACATCGTGGGCTCCCGTGAACTCGGGGACCGCGGCGCCGCGCAGCGCGTGCTGGACGAGACCATCGCGCAGGCCGAGAGCGACCTCCCGCTGGCGGCGCAACCGTTGACGCCCACGGTAGGGGACGAGCAGCAGGGCGTCTACCGAGAGCTCGGCGATGCGCTCCGCTCACTCTTCCTGATCCAGCTGCGACTGCCCGAAGGGATCGCCTTCCGATTCGGCATCGGCGTGGGGGAGGTGCGCGCCGTCGCCTCCGTGCACGGCGAGCTCGCCGACGGGCCCGGCTGGTACGCCGCGCGGGCCGCGATCGAGACCGTGCACTCCCGTGAGCAGCGCGCCGTGCCGCGCACGCGCACCTGGATTGTCGGAGCCCCGGGCCAGGATGAGGTCATGGCGTCGACGATCGCAGTCTCCAATGCTTACCTGCTCGCGCGTGACGAGCTCGTGGGCGCGATGAGCGCGCGGGAGCGGCGGCTCACGTACGGGCGCCTGGTCGGACGCTCGCAGCAGGAGCTCGCGGCCCAGGAGGGCATCTCCCAGCCGAGCGTCTCGAAGTCGCTGCGCCGCGCCGGATCCGCCGCGCTCATCGAGGGGCTCGACGCTTTGAGAGGGGAGTCGGCATGATCGTCGCAGGATTCATCCTGCTCGCCATCGGAGCCGCAGACCTCGTGCGGCAGTTCGTCCCACGGCGGTGGATCGGATATCTGGCCGCGGCCGTCGTGCTGCTGCTGCTCGGCAGCGTCAGCGACGCTCTCCTCCCGATGATCGCCGCGCTCGTGTCCGGCGCGCTCTGGGTCTGGTGCATGCCCGACGGGCGGGCGTCGCGCGCCGGCTTCTGGCCCGCCGTCGTCCTCGCTCTCGTCGTCGTCGGAGCCGTGATCTCGATGGGCGCACGCGCCCAGGCCGGTCTCATCGGCGAGGTGTGGCAGCTGCGTTCGCCGTTCGGCGAGGTCACGTTCGACCTCGCGATGCTGGTGCTCGGGGTGTCGGCGTTCCTCCTCGAGTCCGCGAACCTCGTGGTGCGTGCCGCTCTCGATGGGGAACACACTTGGCGCCCCGCGGAGCAGATCGCCGAGCCCGCACGGGCCGTCGAGCCCGCCACCGTCGCCGATGCCGCGTCAGATGACGCGGAGGCGCGTCAGGCCCTCGCCGAACCGACAGCAGGCCCGATACCTGTGGGGGAGACCGCCCCCGATCCGCGGGCGGGCTTCCAGGGCGGGCGACTGATCGGTCCGCTCGAACGCATCCTCGTCTTGATCCTCACGCTCGCCGCCGCATATCCGATCCTCGCGGCGATGCTGGCGGCGAAGGGGATCGTGCGCTTCCCGGAGATATCCCGCGACGGCGAGACCGGCGCCAGAGCCGAGTACTTCCTCGTGGGCAGCCTTGTCAGCTGGGTCATCGCCCTCGGCGCCGCCTTCCTCGTCTGGTGGGCGGCGCACAGCTGACGGCGGTTCAGTCCAACGATCGGTACCAGTCCAGCTTCTCCGCGAGACGCCGCTGCTGTGCGAGGACCTCGGCGAGCTGCCTCTCGACCGTCATCGCATGCTCTTCGAGAAGCGCTATCCGCTCCGGGATGGAGTCTTCGCGCTGGCAGAGCCGGCCGTAGCGGCGCAGTCGTTCCACCGGCATGCCGGTCTCGCGGAGGCACTTGAGGAACTCGAGAAGTCCGAGCTCGACATCGGTGTACGCACGATGCCCGCCGGCCGTGCGCGAAACCGCGGGAAGGATGCCCTCGCGCTCGTAGTACCGGAGCGTATCGATGCTGAATCCGGAGCGGGCAGCGGTCTCCGCCGGCGTGTACGTCGTCATGGCTCGAGCATAGGACTTGACCTGGAGTGCGCTCCAGGTTGCACAGTGAAGTCATGACCAACCGGAACACCCTTGCATCCCCGCTCGTCCTCGGAGCGATGTCGTTCGGCACGCTCGTCGACGAGGAGACCTCTTTCGCTCTGCTCGACCGCTTCGTCGACCGTGGCGGCATCTGGATCGACACCGCCGACTGCTACAGCTTCTGGACGAGCGCGACAGGGCAGGGGGGAGCCTCCGAAGAGGTGCTCGGACGCTGGCTGGCGGCGCGACCGGATGCACGAGCGCAGATCCGCATCTCGACCAAGGTCGGTGCCGAGCCGCTGTGGCCCGGCTCCTGGCCTGAGCACCGGGCGGGGCTCGCTCCGCGGGCGATCCGAGCTGCTCTCGAGGGCAGCCTCGAACGCCTGGGCGTCGACAGGGTCGACCTGCTCTGGTTGCACCAGGAGGATCGGACGGTCGCCATCGAGGACACAGTGGACGCCCTCGCGGCGCTCACTGCCAACGGGACGGTGAGTCGAGTCGGTGCCTCCAACCACCCGGCCTGGCGCATCGAGCGCGCCCGTGCGCATGCGAGGTCCATCGGCAGCGTTCCCATCGACGCGTTCCAGTTGAACAGCACCTATCTGCGCACGCGACCGGGGACGCGTCCTCCCGGAGTCGCGCACCCCTTCGGCGTCTTGAGCGACGAGCAGCGGGACTTCGCCCTGGCGAACGGGATCGAGATCTGGGCGTACACCCCGTTGCTCTCCGGCGCCTACGACAACCCGGCGAAGCCCGTGCCCGAGGTGTATGACCACCCCGGGACAGCGCGTCGGCTCGCGGTGCTGAACGAGATCGCGGCGGCGCGGGGCGTCGGCCGAGGGCAGATCGTGCTGGCGTGGCAGCTCGCGCGCGGCATCCGTCCCATCCTCGGCGGCAGCAAGCTCGCTCAGCTGGATGTCGCGATGGATGCCGCGTCGATCACCCTGTCCGACGAGGAGATCGCTCTCCTCGACGAGCCGGCGTGAGGCGATTCGACGGTGCGCGGCGCTGATAGCCTGGAGCGCGTGTCAACTCCCGATCTGACGACCGCACCCCAGGCGATCGACCCCGCGTTCGAGAACGTGTGGGACGAACTCGTGTGGCGTGGCCTGGTCCAGGTGTCCACCGACCAGGAGGCGCTGCGCGCCCTGCTCGCGGGAGACCCCATCACGTATTACTGCGGGTTCGACCCGACGGCACCGAGCCTGCACCTGGGCAACCTCGTGCAGCTGCTCACGCTGCGTCGCATCCAGCTCGCCGGGCACAAGCCTCTCGGTCTGGTCGGCGGGTCCACCGGACTCATCGGCGATCCGCGCCCCACGGCAGAACGCACATTGAACACGCGTGAGACCGTCGAGGAGTGGGTCGGACGCCTGCGTGCGCAGGTCGAGCGCTACCTCAGTTTCGAAGGCGACAACGCCGCCCGCATCGTGAACAACCTCGACTGGACGGCGCCGCTGAGCGCGATCGACTTCCTCCGGGAGATCGGCAAGTACTACCGCGTCGGCACGATGCTCAAGAAGGATGCGGTCGCCGCGCGGCTGAACTCCGATGAGGGCATCAGCTACACCGAGTTCAGCTACCAGATCCTGCAGGGGATGGATTACCTCGAGCTCTACCGCCAGTACGACTGCGTGTTGCAGACGGGTGGGTCCGACCAGTGGGGCAACCTCACCAGCGGGACGGATCTGATCCGCCGCGCCGAGGGATCGTCCGTGCATGCGATCGGCACACCGCTGATCACGAACAGCGACGGCACCAAGTTCGGCAAGAGCGAGGGCAATGCGATCTGGCTCGACGCCGAGATGTGCAGCCCGTACCGGATGTACCAGTTCTGGTTGAGCACCGCGGATTCCGACGTCGTCGACCGCCTGAAGGTCTTCACGTTCCTGAGCCGCTCGGAGATCGAGGAGTACGCCGAACTCGTGGCGACGGAGCCGTTCCGCCGCGCCGCCCAGAAGCGTCTCGCGCTCGAGGTAGTGGCGACCGTGCACGGCCTCGACGCGGCAGCGGCGGTGATCGCGGCATCCGAGGCACTGTTCGGTCAAGGCGATCTGACCGCGCTCGACGCGCGGACACTCCGCACCGCGCTGGAAGAGCTCCCGAACGCGACCGTCGCCGCCGGCACCCCGGTGGTGGAGGTCCTGGTCGCGACCGGGCTGGTCGCCAGCCTCTCCGAGGCGAGGCGTGCGATCGCTCAGGGTGGTGTCACGCTCGACGGCAGTCGTGTCGAAGACGAGGCTGCCACGGTCCAGGGGACACTGCCCGGGGGAGTGTCCGTACTCCGTCGTGGCAAGAAGACCCTTGCCGGCGTGTTCCTCGGCTGAGCTTTCGCTCTTCGGATAGCAGAGACGGATGCCCTTCACTCCCAGTCACGCGCTCGTCGCGCTGCCGTTCATCCGGACGCCGCTGGTCCCGGCGGCGATCGCGATCGGTGCCATGACGCCGGATCTGCCGCTGTTCGTGCGCGGTGTCGGGCTGAACTACTCGTTCACCCACACGTTCGGCAACGTCCTGTGGACGGCACTGCTCGCGTTCGTCCTCTTCCTCATCTGGCGTGTGATCCTGCGTCCCGCAGTGCCGGAACTCGCGCCGCTGTGGCTGGCGCGTCGGCTGCCGGAGGACTGGAGCGAGGGCGGCGTCGAAGCCGCGGGTCGAGCCGTCGGCGTGGGGGAGAAGCGCTGGTACCCGGTGCTTCTCGCGGTGTCATTCCTGATCGGCGTGGCCTCGCACATCCTCTGGGATCTCTTCACCCATGAGGGTCGTGTCGGCGTGGAGTTGCTCCCCGGGCTCGATGCGATGTGGGGTCCGCTGCCCGGATTCAAGTGGCTCCAGCACGGGTCGAGTGTGATCGGCCTGCTCATCATCGGTGTCTGGGCGCTGCTGTGGCTGCGTCGGCGGGAAGCGCGAACGAGTGTGACTCAGTGGCTGCCGCAGGGATTGCGCATCGCGTGGTGGGTCTCGCTTCCGGTGATTCTGGTCGCCGCGCTCGTCTGGGGGATCATCGCGTTCGGCCCGATCGACGCGGAGTTCACCGTCCAGCATCTGGCCTATCGCGTGCTGCCTCCAGCATGTGCACTCTGGGGAGCGATCACGTTCGTGCTCTGCGTCGTCCTGGCGGTTCGCGGCCGTCGTCACCAGCTCGGCTGATCCGACCCCCAGGGGTGCGGAGCGTCGAATTCGAGACCGGTCATCGCCGGTCGCGAGGTCACGAGCGCTGTGCCGTCGACGTCGAACCGCGCCAGATGCGGGCGGATATCGAACTCGACTTCGCCTTGCGGTTCCCGGTCGCGCGGCATCCCGAGCAGTTCGGCGGCGATGCGACGGAGCGACGTGCCGGTGTACCAGGACCCGCCCTCGCGCATGCGGCGTTGCAGCAGCGTGGTCACCGCAGCGGCCAGCAGGTACCCGGCGCTGTGGTCGAGCGCCTGGGCGGGAAGCGTGCCGGGGCGGTCCCCGTCCGGTGACTCGATGAGCGCGATACCGGATGCCGCCTGCACGAGACTGTCGAAGCCCGCGCGATCGGGATGATCCACACCCCAGGCGCTGAGCTGGGCGACGACAAGATTCGGATACCGTTCGGCGAGCACAACCGGGTGAAGGCCGAGTCGGTCCAGGGCGGCGGGGCGGTAGCCGAGCACCACGGCATCGGCGGCCGCGAGCAGTTCGTGCATCCGCTCGGTGCGCGCATCCAGGAGCGCCGAACGCTTGCCGTGTCCGGTGTCGAGGTGCTGCCACTCGGGCTCGGGCAGGTGCGGCGGGTCGATTCGCAGCACGTCGGCGCCGAGGAGGGCGAGCGTGCGGGTGCAGACGGGGCCGGCGATCACGCGGGTGAGGTCGAGCACGCGCATACCGGCGAGGGGAAGACGATCGTCTTGCGGCGCCGTCGCTCGTGAGTGGTGTGGGTGGCGACGTGCGGAGGTGGCGATGTGTCGGACCTCGAGAAGCGGAGCCGCTCGGAGGGCTCGATCAGCGGCGGGGTCCTCGGCGGACACGGCGACGGCGAGTCCACCGAGCCGAGTGATCGCCGCGACGGCATCAGCCGTGGTTCGCTCCTCGAGCGCGGCGTGGACCGCATCGGCGTCGGCGTCGGCGTCATCCTGCAGTCCGAGTGCGGTGCGCAGAGCGGCGGCGTGATGCGGGTAGTTCCCATGGGTCCTGACCCATCCGTCCGTGGTCCGCCAGAAGCCGGAGTAGGGCGACCACACCGGGGGAGCGACGCCGTCGATCGCGAGCACTCGATCACTCCGGTAGGCGGTGGCCACGCGGTGCGGGTCGATGACCGTGGGAGAGAGCCCAGCGGCGAGCATGGCAGAGGCCACGCTGGCCCAGGCGATCTCGGCGGTCGCCAGCCTGGAGGGGAGCGGGACTGTCGCGTGAGTGTCGAGCGCTGGACGGACGGGAGGGAGATCGAGCAGGATCCTGACCCGATCGAGCAGAGCAGCCCCTGGACTGATGGTCGGATCATCGGTGGGCGAGAGCATGGCCAGATCGTACTCTCGAGCGCTCCTGGCGGCGAAAATCAGGGCTGATCCGGAGTAAAGCACCGAGGGTGCCTGCACGACACGCCCGGGGTGTATGCCCCGATTTGCCAGAACCCCAGAACCCCCGTAACTTATTACTTGTTCGCCCCACAGGGAAGCGGAGGAGCCAAGAGCTTCACCCCCCTCAAGCGGAGAACCACTCCCGATCCACTCTCACTTGAGAGATCAGGCGCTTGCGTCTAGGATAGGGAATCCACCTCTTCTGCGGCTGTCATCAGCTGCGCTGCGGATCTCTGATTCGCACGGCGCGCCGATTTGACAAGTGGGACAGGGTGGGTAAGATAGAGAAGTTGCCCTGCGGGCCTGGCTGTGATGGCTGGGTCGTGGGAGCATCCGATCCTTGAGAACTCAACAGCGTGCACTTGTCAAATGCCAAATTATCCTCGTCTCCACTTCGGTGGGGGTGAGAATTCCTTTGGATCAAAGACCAACCTCCTTGTGGGGTTGGCAACGGATGAAGTCAGCAATGAATTTGTCTCTTTGGTCAGCATCAAACTCGCTGCGTCACCGTTTTCCCGGTGTCGTATGCATTTCTTTTTTACGGAGAGTTTGATCCTGGCTCAGGATGAACGCTGGCGGCGTGC
>NZ_JAAUVO010000018.1:0-80544 GCF_012030385.1 Microbacterium sp. B19(2022) | reverse complement strand
GTCCCCGCACCCCCCGCCGTGCCGATGCCGCCGAAGGCGCCCAAGCCGGCAGCCGTTGCGCCCGCCGCACCGGCGCCGTCGCCCGTCGCGTCGTCGACCTCCGCAGAATGGGGCCGCGTCTCCGACGACGGCACCGTCGAGGTGCGCGAAGGCGAGATCTGGCGCGTCGTCGGCCAGTATCCCGACGGCACGCCCGACGAGGCGCTCGCCTACTTCGTGCGCAAGTTCGACGACATCGCCTTCAAGGTGCACACGCTCGAACAGCGCCACCAGGCCGGCGGCGCGTCGGCGAGCGACCTCTCGAAGCAGGCCGGTCACCTCATCGCTGAAGCGACGGATGCCGCGGCAGTCGGCGACCTCGCAGGTCTGCGCGACCGTCTGAACACCCTGACCTCATCGCTGTCCGAAGCCACCGAGCAGGAGGCGCAGCAGGCCAAGGAACTCGTCGACAAGGCGATCGCCGAGCGCACCGTGCTCGTCGAGAAGGCCGAGGCGATCGCGGCGCGCGACCTCAGCAAGGTGCAGTGGAAGCAAGTCACGGCCGAGCTCGGCGAGCTCTTCGACGCGTGGCAGGCTCAGCAGCAGAGCGGTCCCCGCCTCTCCAAGGGTATCTCCCAGCAGCTCTGGAAGCGGTTCCGCGATGCGCGCGCCGTGGTCGACAAGCAGCGTCGCGCCTTCTACTCCGAGCTCGACGATGCGCACAAGAGTGCTCGCGACGTGAAGACCCGTCTGGTCGAGCGCGCCGAGGCTCTCGCACCGCGTGGCACCGACGGGATTCCCGCCTACCGCAACCTGCTCGACGAGTGGAAGGCCGCCGGTCGTGCCGGGCGCAAGGCGGACGACGCACTCTGGGCGCGGTTCAAGGCGGCGGGCGATGCCCTGTACGCCGCTCGCGCCGAGCAGTCCGCCGCCGAAGAAGCGGAATCCGCACCGAAGATCGAGGCCCGAGAGGCTCTTCTCGAAGAGGCCAAGGCGGTCGCCGACGAGTCGAACATCAAGCGCGCTCGCGCACTGCTCACGCGCATCCAGCGTCAGTGGGATGAGATCGGCCGCATCTTCCCGCGGGATAAGGAGCGCGCGCTCGACGACAAGCTCCGCACGATCGAGCAGGGTCTGAAGGCCCGCGAAGACGTGGACTGGAAGAAGAACAACCCCGAGACCAAGGCGCGCGCGAACGACATGAGTTCGCAGCTGCAGGAGGCCATCGAGAAGCTCGAAGCCGAGGTCGCCGCTGCCGAGAAGGCCGGCGACAAGAAGGCGGCGAAGGAAGCCGCCGACGCCCTCGAGGCTCGCCGCGCCTGGCTGAGCGCTCTGGGCGGCTGACCCTTCTCCACAGGTCTCCGCGACTGTCTCGAACGCGGGGTGCACTGCGCCAGACTGGCGTGATGCACCCCGCGTTCCTCTATGTTCCCGGCAAGCGGTTGAGCCAGACCGAACTCAGTGCGGCCCGCATCGACGGCCATGTCGTCGACGTGGGCGACGCATACATCCCTGCCGATCTCGTGGAGGGGCCCGACGTTCGGGCGAGCTCGATCGCTGCGCTCGTCCGGCCGGGCACCGCCGCGTGCCACCAGACGGCCGCCTGGGTCCACGGCGCCGGCGACACGCCGCCGGTCGTGCATCACGTGAAGCGGTGCGTGGAACGCCGGATCCGTCCGGTCACCAGCGCGCGTGTGGTGTTCCACGACACCCTGCTCCCCGATTCCGACGTCCGTACGCTCGGCGGCGTCGCCGTATCCAGCCCGGCCCGCACGATGCTCGACCTCGCGACGACACTGCATCGCGACCCGCGGGTGCTGCCCTGGATGGATCTCCTCGCCGTCGCCTGCCCGGATACTCCCGAGGCGGCGATGAACGCGCTGCAGGACCTTCGACGCGTGCCGGGCAGCCGCATGGGTTCGGCCGCTCTGCAGCGCCTCGCCGTCAGGAAGAGGTGACCCGGTAGACGTCGTAGACGGCGTCGATCCGACGGACCGCGTTCAGCACACGGTCGAGATGCACGGCATCGCCCATCTCGAAGACGAACCGGCTCAGAGCCAACCGCTCATCGGTGGTGGTGACCGTCGCCGAGAGGATGTTGACGTGGTGCTCACTCAGCACGCGCGTCACGTCGGAGAGAAGGCCCGAGCGGTCGAGCGCCTCGACCTGGATCTGCACGCGGAACACGCTCTTCGTCGTCGGAGCCCACGAGACCTCGACGAAGCGGTCCTGCTCGTTGCTGAGCGCCTTGACGTTGACGCAGTCCGCCCGGTGCACGGAGACGCCACTGCCGCGCGTCACGAATCCGACGATCTGGTCACCGGGTACCGGGGTGCAGCACTTGGCCAGCTTCACCAGGATGTCGTTGGCGCCGCGCACGAGGACGCCCGAGTCGCCGGATCGCGGCTCACGCGTCGGAACGCTGCCGGGCAGATCGATGGCACCCGTGCTGGGGTCGTTGGCCGCGACCAGGGCCGTGACCTTCTCGAGCACCGACTGCGTCGACACGTGTCCTTCGCCGACGGCGGCGTAGAGCGCGGAGACGTCTTCGTAGTGCAGCCCGCGAGCCACCTCGGCGAACGAGTCCTGGCTCATCAGCTTCTGCAGCGGCAGGTTCTGGCGGCGCATCGCGCGGGCGATGGCCTCCTTGCCCTGCTCGATGGCCTCTTCGCGGCGCTCCTTGGTGAACCAGCCGCGGATCTTGTTCCGCGCTCGCGTGCTCGCGACGAAACCGAGCCAGTCCTGGCTGGGGCCGGCATCGGGGTTCTTCGAGGTGAAGACCTCGACCACGTCGCCGCTCTTGAGCTCCGATTCCAGAGGCACGAGGCGCCCGTTGACCTTCGCACCCATGGTGCGGTGGCCGATCTCGGTGTGCACCGCGTAGGCGAAGTCCACGGGGGTCGCGCTGGCGGGCAGGCCGATCACACGCCCCTTCGGCGTGAAGACGTAGACCTCCTTCGCACCGATCTCGAAGCGCAGCGAGTCGAGGAACTCTCCGGGGTCGGCGGTCTCGGCCTGCCAGTCGGAGATATGGGCGAGCCACGCCATGTCGGTGTCAGAGGCGCGGACCTCGGTCTTGCCACCACCGTTCATCCGCTCCTTGTACATCCAGTGCGCCGCCACACCGTACTCGGCCTGCTGGTGCATCTCGTGGGTGCGGATCTGGATCTCGACCGTGCGACCGGCGGGCCCGATGACCGTGGTGTGCAGCGACTGGTAGAGGTTGAACTTCGGCGTGGCGATGTAGTCCTTGAACCGGCCGGGCAGCGGCGTCCAACGCGCGTGGATCGCACCGAGGACGGCATAGCAGTCGCGCACCGAGCCGACGAGCACGCGGATGCCGATCAGGTCGTAGATGTCGTCGAACTCGCGGCCGCGGATGACCATCTTCTGGTACACCGAGTACAGCTGCTTCGGCCGCCCGACGACCTTGCCGCGGATACGGAGGTCGCGCAGATCCTCGTCGATCTCCTCGACGACCTGCGCGAGGTACTTCTCACGCTGCGGGGTCCGCTGCGCGATGAGGCTGTGGATCTCGTTGTAGATCTTCGGGTGCAGCACAGCGAACGAGAGGTCTTCGAGCTCCGACTTGATCGCCTGGATACCGAGACGGTTCGCCAGCGGGGCGTAGATCTCGAGGGTCTCCTTGGCCTTCTTCGTGGCCTTCTCCGGCGGGACGAAACCCCAGGTGCGCGCGTTGTGCAGCCGGTCGGCGAGCTTGATGAGCAGGACCCGGATGTCTTTCGACATCGCCACGATCATCTTGCGGACCGTCTCGGCCTGCGCGCTCTCGCCGTACTTGACCTTGTCGAGCTTGGTCACGCCGTCGACGAGCATCGCGACCTCATCGCCGAACTCGGCGGTGAGATCGGTCAGCGCATAGCCCGTGTCTTCGACCGTGTCGTGCAGGAGCGCCGCGGCGATGGCCCGCGGGCCCAGACCGAGCTCGGCGAGGATCTGCGCGACCGCCAGGGGGTGCGTGATGTACGGCTCGCCGCTCTGGCGCTTCTGCCCCTCGTGCTTCTCCTTCGCGACCGCGTATGCGCGTTCGATGACGGAGAAGTCGCCCTTGGGGTGGTTCGCACGCACCGTACGGATCAGGTTGTCGAGGTCGTTGATGCGGGACGCGCGGGAGAAGATGCGGGGAACCAGTCGTCGCAGACTCGAACCCTGCGATGACGTCTGCGGTTCCGCCATCAACTCACCTCCCGATCAATTCATCCTACGCGTGCTGAGGGCGCCGAGCTCCCGCCCGGAGCACCCTCGGGCCGGACCCGTCAGGCTTCGACGGACGCCCGGCTGCGAGCCTCGCGGATGCGGGCGTCGCGCTCCTTGAGCTGCGGCTCGTTCTCGCGGAACAGCGAGTACAGCGGAGCGGCAACGAAGAGCGTGGAGTACGTCGCGACGAGGATGCCGACGAAGATCGACAGCGAGATGTCGGTGAGCGATTCCGCACCGAGCCAGAAGGCTCCGATGAAGAGCACGGCCCCAACCGGCAGGGCCGCGACCACAGACGTGTTGATGGAGCGCACGAGCGTCTGGTTCACGGCGAGGTTCACCGATTCACCGAACAGCCGCGCGGACTTCTCCCCGTCTTCGGTGGTGTTCTCCCTGACCTTGTCGAACACGACCGTGGTGTCGTACAGCGAGTACGCCAGGATCGTGAGGAAGCCGATGACGGCGGCCGGAGAGATCTCGAAGCCGGCCAGCGCGTAGACACCGACCGTGATGACGAGCACGTCGAGCAGGCCGATGATCGCCGCCGCCGACATCTTCCACGTGCGGAAGTAGATCGCGAGGATCAGGAAGGTGAGGGCGAGGAAGATCGCGAGACCCCACAGCGACTGCTTCGTGACGTTCTCACCCCAGGCCGGGCCGATGAACGACGACGTCACATTGGCGGGCTCCACACCGTAGGCGTCGGCGAGGGCTTCAGCGACGTCCTGCGTCTCGGCGGCGCTCATCTGGTCGGTCTGGACACGGATGTCCTTCCCGTTCAGGACGACGACCTTGGTCGCGGCTCCCGGGACGACCGACTGGACGGCCTCCTTCGCGGTGTCCTGATCGACCGTGTCGGGCGCCTGCACCGTGAACTGGGACCCGCCGGTGAACTCGATGGAGAACTGGATGGGCCGGATGAGCGGCACGAGGGCCGAACCGACGACCAGGATGATCGCGATGATGAACCACAGGCGACGCTTGCCGACGAACGGGAAGGAGGTCTTGCCGGAATAGAGGTTGTTTCCGAACTCATTCATGGAAGGCATCAGGCGTCTCCCTCACTTCCGGGCTTGGTCGGTCTGTCGCCCGCGAGTGCCTCGGCGCGCTTTCGTTCTGCGATGGTCTGGCGGCGATCCGCCTCGGCGCGAGAGCGGGCGTTCTTCGCACCGCGACCTGCCGATGCCGTCGTGACCTCCCGGTACTGGGACCTGCTTCGGTACACCGCACCGAGGGCCTCGGGATCGAGGCCCGAGAGCTTGTGACCGCCGCCGAAGAATCGGGTGCGTGCGAGAAGCTGCATGACCGGGTGCGTGAAGATCACGAAGATGAACACGTCGATGAGGGTCGTGAGGCCGAGCGTGAACGCGAAGCCCTTCACCGTGGCGTCGGCGAGGATGTACAGCACGACTGCCGCGAGGATGTTGATCGACTTCGAGATGTAGATCGTGCGCTTCGCGCGACCCCAGCCGTCTTCGACCGCGGCGGTGATCGACTTCCCGTCGCGGAGTTCGTCTCGTATTCGTTCGAAGTAGACGATGAACGAGTCGGCGGTGAAACCGATCGACACGATCAGGCCGGCGACGCCGGCGAGCGAGAGACGGAATCCGAGGCGCCAGGCCAGGATGCAGATGATGATGTAGGTGAGGACGGCCATCACCGCGATCGAGGCGATGATCACCGACCCGAGTGCTCGGTAGACGATCAGAGAATAGATCGCGACGAGCGCGAGACCGATGAGTCCCGCGATCAGACCGATCTGCAGCTGCTGGGTTCCCAGCGTCGCCGAGATGGTGTCGGAGCTCTGCACGACGAAGCTGAGCGGCAGGGCACCGAACTTCAGCTGGTCGGCGAGGGTCGTCGCGGTCTCCTGCGTGAAGCTGCCCGAGATGCTGGGACGGCCGTCGAGGATGACGCCGTTCATCCGCGGAGCGCTGATGACGTCACCGTCGAGCACGAACGCGAACTGATCACGCGGGGACAGTCCGTCGATGCGGTTCTGGTTCAGCCGCGTGCTGACCTTGCCGAAGGCGTCGCCGCCCTCGCCGTTCATGGTCAGCTGCACGATCCACGCGCCGGACTTCTGGTCGCGGCCCGCGGAGGCGTCGGTGATCGCGGTGCCGTCGAGCTCCGTCGGGCCCAGGAGGAACTTCTGCGCCTTGTCCGGGGAGCAGGCGACGACCGGCTGGTCCTTCGGGGCCCGAGCGGGGTCGTTGTCCGGGTTCTCGCAGTCGTAGGCCTGGAACTCCGCTGCCAGCTTGTCCGTCACCCAGGACAGGTCGCTCGCGTCGGTCGGCTCGGCGGTCGGCGTCGCGTTTAGCGACGGGTCCGGGCTGGGGTACGGAGTGGAGTTCCCGTCCTCCCCGACGAACTCGGTGCTCGCGGCCGTCGTGTAGAGCACGGGTCGCAGCTCGAGCTGCGCGCTCGCCTGGATCCGCTCACGCGTCTGCGCATCCGCCTCGCCAGGGATCTGGACGACGATGTTCTGTCCGCCCTCGGTCGTGATGTCGGCTTCGGCCACTCCCGACGCGTCCACGCGCTGGCGGATGATCGCCGCGGCCTGGTCGAGCTGCTCCTGCGTGGGCGCCGCACCGTCCTCGGTCTCTGCGCTGAGGACGATCTGGGTGCCGCCCTGCAGGTCGAGTGCGAGCTCGGGCGTCCAGGAGCTGACCGGCTGTCCTTCGGCGTCCTTGATGACGTAAACGCCCAGCGAGTTGATGCCGAAGAGCACACCCGTCACGAGGAGCAGGCCGAGCAGGACCCGCCAGGCGTGACGGACGGGAGAAGATGAAGCCACGTGTGTTCAGCTTTCTGGGAGGACGGAGATCCGAAGGGCCGCGTCGGCCGCGGAGATTACTTGTCGTCGGCGTCGCGCTCGAGGCGAGCGCGCGTCTCCTCGGGGGTCTCGAGCGCGGGGGCGGCTGCGTCGTCGACGGCCGGCTCCTCGATCACGTCGACGGGTGCGTCGATGATCGCATCCTTGGGCTCGACCACGCGGAGGATCGCCTGGCTGTGCACGTCGATGATGGTGCCCGGAGCGATCTCGACGAGAGCCGGCGTGTCGAGGTCATCGGGGTCGTACGAGACGATCGTGCCGTAGATGCCACCCTGCAGGAGCACCTTGGCGCCGGGAACGGTCTTGGTCGCCTTCTCCTCCTGATCGGCCTTCATCTGCTTCGTGCGCTTACGCGTGTTGAAGATCATGAAGACGAGGAGGACGGCGAGAAGGCCGAAGAGCAGGAATTCCATGGGCATGGGGGAAGCGCCTTTCTCAGGTGCACGCTCCAGCCTTTGGGCGCGCGAAGGTAACCGGGAAGTCTTCAGTGATTATAGGTCATCCAACTTAAGCATCCCGTCCGGATGCGCGACGCCGAGGTGCGCGTAGGCCTCCGGCATCGCCACACGACCGCGCGGAGTGCGCCCGAGGAAGCCGATGCGCACCAGGTACGGTTCCACCACGCTCTCCACGGTCTCCCCCTCTTCGCCGACCGCCACGGCGAGCGTGCTCAGGCCGACCGGGCCCCCGCGGAAACGGCGGACCAGAGCTTCCAGCACCGCACGGTCCAGCCGGTCGAGGCCGATCGAGTCGACGTCGTAGAGTTCGAGCGCCGCGCGTACGTCATGGATCGTGGCGCCACCCCCGCCGTGCACGAGGGCGTAGTCACGCACCCTGCGCAGCAGGCGGTTCGCGATGCGAGGTGTGCCTCGGGAGCGGCGCGCGATCTCGGAGAGCGCATCGGTCGGCACGTCGACGCCCAGGACAGAGGCCGAGCGGGCGATGACCTGCTCGAGCTCGGACTCGTCGTAGAACTCCAGGTGTCCGGTGAATCCGAAACGGTCGCGCAGCGGATTCGGCAGCAGACCGGATCGCGTCGTGGCTCCGACGAGCGTGAAGGGTGACAGCTCGAGCGGAATGCTCGTCGCTCCCGCACCCTTGCCGACCATGATGTCGATCCGGTAGTCCTCCATCGCGAGGTACAGCATCTCTTCGGCGGAGCGTGCCATGCGGTGGATCTCGTCGATGAAGAGCACCTCCCCCGGCACCAAGCTGGAGAGCAGTGCGGCGAGGTCGCCGGCGTGCTGGATGGCCGGGCCGCTCGACAGGCGAAGCGGGCGCTGGCTCTCGTGCGCCACGATCATCGCCAGCGTCGTCTTGCCGAGCCCCGGGGGGCCGGCGAGCAGAATGTGGTCGGCAGGGCGGCTCTGGATGCGTGCGGCCTCGAGCAGCAGCTGCAACTGCCCGCGCACCTTCTGCTGTCCGACGAAATCGCCGAGGCTCGTCGGGCGCAGCGCGCCCTCGATCGCCAGTTCGGTCTCATCCGAGGGCTCGGTCGCGTCGAGGGGATCAGACACGCGCCTGGCCTCCCTGCGCAGGGCCGAGCAGCGCGAGAGTTCGCCGCAACAGCAGGGCCACAGTCGCCCGCTCCGCCTCCGTGGCTTCGGCCGCCGTCTGCGCCGCGGCCTCGGCGGCGACCTTCTCCGACCAGCCGAGGCCGACCAGCGCCGCAGCCACCTGCGTGACGACATCGGTGCCGCCCGACACCACAGGCCTCGACGGTGCCGCGAAGGCCTGCACCTTGCCGGCGAGCTGCAGCACGATGAGTTTCGCCGTCTTGGGTCCGATACCCGAGACCCGTCGGAACGGCGCGTCATCTTCCGCTGTCACGGCTTCGGCGATCTGATCGCCCGTGAGGTGCGAGAGCACTCCCAACGCCGATTTCGGCCCGACGCCGGTCACGCTGATCAGCAGGCCGAAGATCTCGAGCTCGCCGCGATCCGCGAAGCCGAACAGGGAGAGCGAGTCCTCACGGACGATGAGGCTCGTGTGCAAGAGGAGCTTCTCCCCCACGGTCGCGGTGTGTGCGACATCGGCAGGGACGGCGACGGCGAACCCGACACCACCCACGTCGATGACGACCTGATCGGACGTCGCATGCTGGACGACGCCGTGCAGTGAGGAGATCATCCCCTCAGCCTAGGGCGTGGTTCGGACCTATGTTCGAGCGACACGCTTCTCGGCGTCCGCCCAGGCCCGTTGCGCGGGAGTGAGCGCCCCCTGCACGGATGCCGTGGGGCCACCGCGACGCCAGGCATGGCACAGCGCAATCGCCAGGGCGTCGGCCGCGTCGGCCGGCTGCGGAAGCGCGTCCAGTCGCAAGATGCGCGCGATCATGGTCTGCACCTGGCGCTTATCGGCGGCGCCGTAGCCGGTGACCGCGGCCTTCACCTCGCTCGGCGTATGGGTGGCGGCGGGCAACCCAGACTCGGCCGCGATCAGCAGCGCCACGCCACTGGCCTGGGCCGTCCCCATCACGGAGTGGGTGTTCTGCTGCGCGAAGACGCGCTCGACGGCGACCGCATCCGGGCGGTGCTCCGCGATCACCGCACGGATCCCGGCCGCGACGATGGCCAGACGATCACCGACCTCGGCATCCGGTGACGATCGGATCACTCCCACATGCACCAGCGTGCCGCGACGCGAAGGATCGACGTCGACGATGCCCACACCGCAACGCGTGAGGCCGGGGTCGATGCCGAGCACGCGCAGAGAGGAGGTCACTCCCCCAGGCTAGGTGGGCACACCGACACAGGCCGCCCGGCGCGCCTACGCGTCGTCGTTCTCGAGCTCGGCCTGGACCTCGGCCGACAGGTCGAAGTTGGTGAACACGTTCTGCACGTCTTCACTGTCTTCAAGGGCATCGATCAGGCGGAAGATCTTCCGTGCGGTGTCGGCGTCGATCTCGACCTTGAGGTTCGGAACGAACTCGACGTCCGCCGACTCGTAGTCGATCCCGGCTTCCTGCAGCGCGCTGCGCACGGCCACCAGGTCAGTCGCCTCAGTGATGACCTCGAAGCCCTCGGCATGAGGCTCGATCTCCTCGGCGCCCGCCTCGAGCGCCGCCATCATGACGTCGTCCTCGGTGGTGCCCTCGGAGCCGACGACGATGACGCCCTTGCGGCTGAAGTTGTAGGCGACGCTGCCGGGGTCGGCGAGCGTCCCACCGTTGCGGCTGAGCGCCGTGCGGACCTCAGCGGCCGCCCGGTTCTTGTTGTCGGTCAGACACTCGATCATGAGCGCGACGCCGTTGGGTCCGTAGCCCTCGTACATGATCGAGGTGTACTCGACGACCTCGCCGCCGATGCCGGCACCACGCTTCACTGCGCGGTCGATGTTGTCCTTGGGGACCGAGGTCTTCTTGGCCTTCTGCACCGCGTCGAAGAGTGTCGGGTTGCCGACGAGGTCTGGTCCGCCGAGCTTCGCCGCAACCTCGATGTTCTTGATCAGCTTGGCCCAGGACTTCGCACGCCGCGAGTCGATGATGGCCTTCTTGTGCTTCGTGGTCGCCCACTTGGAATGCCCGGACATAAGTCTCCGCTCGTCGTATCCGCCCCGGAGCGTGCCCAGGGCGTCGTCCATTCTATCGAAAAGCCGCGGTCGACCGAGCGGCGTCCACCGCGGCCGTCCGCGCAGCCGTCATTCGCGCGGGTCGCGGCCCTGCAACGTCACCGGGGCGGCACCGATCTGCAGCAACATGCGCGATTCATCGCCGCGCGCAACCCGCACATGCTCGGTGATGTAGCCCGCGATCTCGTCGCTCGGCTCACCCTGGGCACAGGTTCCGACCGCGGTGTTCGCCTGCCGGACGAGCGCCATCATCATCGGGACGCGCTGGAGGAGGCGATCGGCCTCCTCCGGCTTGTCGACCGCTTCGGCGATCGCCCGCTCGCCCTTCGTCTGGTAGTCGCAGGCGAGCACGTGGGCTGCACCGAACGCGGCCTGCTCCCGCAACGGGGCTGCCGGATCGTGCAGCGCGTAGTAGCGAGCCACCTCGTCACGGAGCCACGGCACCAGCGGCAGGAGAGAGTCCTGGGTCGCCTGATCGAGTTCTCCTCCCTGCAATACCGGCTCCATCGCCGCCACGACCGCGTCCATCCATCCGCGAAGGGCAGCGGTCCGCGCCTCGTCCTCGGCTGTCCCGCTGATCATCGTCGACGCGCGATCATACACATGCAGTCGCTGCAGGTTCATGTAGAGGTTGTTCAGGCCGATGAGTTGCCATTCACGTGCGCCGATCATGCGATCAACCCTACTGATCGCATGCGGCCCGCTCGCGTCCGGGCTCCTCGCGAACCGGGATGAGCGCGCGACCTCTGGCGCGAGGCGACACCCGGGTGTAGGCCTGAGGCATGAACGAGATGGCTCCTGACGACAGGTCGCGTGCACTGGAAACCGCGCATCACGCCGCCCTCCGCTTCCTGGACTCGGTCGCCGAGCGACCGGTGTGGCCCCGGGCTTCACTCGACGACATGCTGACAGCGTTCGGCGGCCCGCTCCCTGAGCACGGCATGGACCCCGCGACAGTGGTCGAGGAGATGGCCGTGCTCGCCGACCCCGGACTCGTCGCGATCCCCGGCGGCCGGTTCTTCGGCTTCGTGATCGGCGGCACGCATCCGGCAGCCCTGGCCGCCGACTGGCTCGTCTCGGCGTGGGATCAGAACTCCGGTTCGTCGACCCTCACACCCGCCACGGTCGCCATGGAACGCGTCGCCGGGCAGTGGATGCTCGACCTCTTCGGCCTCCCCGCGGCCGCCAGCGTCGGTTTCGTCACGGGCGGGCAGCTCGCCAACTTCACCTGCCTGGCCACCGCGCGACACGCGGTTCTCGCACGCGCGGGATGGGACGTCGCCGAGCAGGGTTTCCAGGGTTCCCCCACGCTGCGGTTCGTCGTCGGGGCCGACCGGCACGGATCCATCGACCGTGCCGCACGCTTCCTGGGGATCGGACGAGCGGAACTCATGGTCGTCCCGTCCGATGAGCTAGGACGCATGAGCGCGGATGCGCTGGAGCAGGCTCTCGCCGGCGGCGAGGGACCCCTCATCGTGTGTCTGCAGGCGGGTGAGGTGCACACCGGCGCCTTCGACGACTTCGCCGCGCTCATCCCGGTCGCACACCGGAACGGCGCGTGGGTGCACATCGACGGCGCGTTCGGGCTGTGGGCGGCGGCCTCCCCCGCACTGCGCCACCTCACCGCGGGCATGGCGGATGCCGACTCCTGGGCGACAGACGCCCACAAGACGCTGAACGTGCCCTACGACTGTGGCATGGCGATCGTGCGCGACCCGGCGGACTCCATCGCGGCGTTCCGCACCGGAGGCGACTATCTGATCTATTCAGGGCTCGACCCGTGGGATGTCACGCCCGAGCTCTCGCGACGCGCCCGCGGGGTTCCCGCGTGGGCCGCGCTGCGCAGTCTCGGACGATCGGGTATCGCCGAGCTGATGGATCGCCTGCATGCCCACGCCGTCGCCATGGCCGCGGGACTCCGGACGGTGGACTCGGTGGAAGTCATCAACGAGGTCGACTACACACAGGTGATGTTCCGCCTCGGCTCCGACGAAGCGACGCGTGCGCTTGGCGCGGCGATCCTCGTCGAGGGGACGGCGGCCATGACGGGCGCCGAGTGGGAGGGCCGTGCGGCCCTGCGATGCTCGATGTCGTCGTGGGCGACCACTTCGGACGACGTCGACCGCACCGTCGAGGCCATCCGCGCCCTGGTCGACGCAGGTTCACGCACCGAGTGACCGAGACCGTAGGTCCTGCCGCCGGCTGCTGCTAGCGTCGAGGAACCCGTGCCCCGGGGATATCGCGACGCTGCGAGCGAAGGGACCGTCACGATGAGCGCAGGCGCAGACCGCCTTCGACCGGAGTGGACCGCACTCCCCCTGATGCTGCGCGCGCGCATCGTCGACGTAATCGGAGGACGATTCGTCCGGGACGAACCGGCGCAGAGCGGATTCAGCGCGTCCTACGCCGGTGTGGTCACCACCACCAAGGGGAAGGCCTTCGTGAAGGCGTGCGCGCGGGATTGGCACCCCGACTCGCTGCACTTCCTCCGTGCCGAGATGCAGGTGCTGGCGACGCTGCCACCGACGATCGCCCCGGCGGTGCTCGGCGAGGTCGACGAGACGGTCGGCGCTGCGCTCGTGCTCGAGGCGATCGACGGGCACCACCCCGGCAGCCCCTGGTCGGTGGATGATCTGTATTCGATCGCCGCGACCCTCCGCATCCTCTCGTCGACGAAGGCGCCACTCGACCTGGGAGACGCGGCCGACAGCATGCTCCCCGACTTCACCCGATGGGAGCAGATCTCCCTCGATGAGCGGCTGCTCGCCGGTCTCCCGATCCTGGTACAGGAGCGGATGAGTGATCTGCTGCGTATCGAACAGGACTTCCGCGCCGCGGTCGGCGGAGATGTCATCGCGCACGACGACGTGCGTGCCGACAACATCCTGATCAGCGACGGGCACGCACGATTCGTGGACTGGCCGCACGCCCGCCGCGGAGCCCCGTGGATCGATCTCCCGTTTCTGCTGCCGAGCGTCGAGGCCTCCGGCGGTCCCGCGTGCGAAGAGGCGTGGCCGCTGTTCGAAGAGCACGGAGCCCCGCCGATGCGCGAGATGCTCCCCGTGATCTCCGGATTCGCGTCGTACCTCTGGTTCGCCCAGGCGCAACCCGAGATACCTCAGCTGCCCGGACTCCGCGCATTCCAGCGGGAGCAAGCCGGACCCGCGCTGCGCTGGCTCGCAACCCTGCTGCAGGTTCAGGAACGCGCGGCGTCGAGGTAAGTCAGAACGGCTCGCACGCGACGGTTCTCCTCGACGGGGCCGAGGCCGAGCTTCGTGAAGATGTTGCCGATGTGTTTACTCACGGCAGCATCCGTCAGCGTGAGCGAGGCGGCGATGGCGGAGTTCGACTGTCCGTCTGCCATCAGGCCGAGCACCTCGCGCTCCCGCCCGGTGAGCGCGTCGAGCGGCCCCTGGCGCGAACTGCTCAGAAGGTGCTGGACCACGTCCGGGTCGATGACCGTGCCACCCGCTGCGACCGTGTCGAGCGCGGTCGCGAAGTCGCGGACACGACTCACCCGATCCTTCAGCAGGTAGCCGATGCCGCCACCCGGAAGCGTGAGCAGTTCCCGCGCATACGTGTCCGCGATGTACTGGGAGAGCACCATGACCGGTTGCGCCGGGTGCAGGGCGCGGATGTCGAGCGCGGCGCGGAGTCCATCGTCCGTCTCGTCCGGCGGCATGCGCACGTCGGTCACGACGAGGGCGGGCGCATCGCCGGCCGCGGCCAAGCGCTCGAACGCCTCCCGCAGCTCGGGGGCCGACTGCGCGGTCGTGACGACGACGTGGCCGAGCCGCTCGAGCAGAGCCGTCAGGGCCTCGCGCAGCAGCGCGGAGTCTTCAGCGAGCAACAGACGCATCCGACACCGCCCATTCTTTTTGCAGCGGCATCGTCATACGGAGCGTCGTCGGCCCGCCGTCCGGGCTGTCGATCGTGAACCGACCACCGAGGGTGGCGGCGCGTTCGGTGAGTCCTCGCAGACCTGTTCCCTCATTCGCATCCGCTCCGCCCTGCCCGTCGTCTATGGCGAGCACGTCGAGGACGGCGTTCGTCACCCCGGCACGCACGGTCAGCCTGGTCGCGACGGTGTGCTTTGCCGCGTTGCTGATCGCCTCGGTCACGAAATAGTAGGCGGCCGTCTCCACCGGCGCCGGCAGCCTGCCGAGGTCCGGGATCTCCAGCCGGAGCGGGATCGGCGCCCGGTCGGCCAACTCGTCCAGGGCTGCCCGGAGCCCGTGGTCGGTGAGAACGGCAGGATGGATACCTCGCACGGTATCCCGCAGCGTCGCCATCGCGTGTTCCGCCTGTCCCTGGGCGACGTCGAGCGCACCGCGGACCGGGGCGGTGTCGGCACCCGTCGCGTCGAGGTCGTCGAGTTCGAGACTCACCATGCCGAGGCGCGCGGCGAGCGTCACGAGTTCCTGCTGGACGCCATCGTGCAGGTCGCGTTCGATGCGCCGCCGCTCCGCCTCGAAGGCTTCGACCAGCGCAGCGCGCGACTGCACGAGACGCTCCACGTTGCGCGTCATCTCGTGCTGTCGAGGACCGCAGAGCGAACGCAGCAATGTGGCCTGCCCGGCGGCGAGCACGGCGTTGGCGTAGGCGAACACGCACAGCGAGAGCGCGGCGATCGGGACGAGCAGCAACCAGGTATGAGGAGTCGCGACGATCCAGACGTCGCCGAAGAGGTTGAGCCGCGTGGGTCCACGCACCCCGGACACGGCGACGTAGACGAGGAGCACGAGCAGCAGGCCCTGGAAGAACACCAGGGCGAGCACGAGCCAGCCGACGACCAGATCGAGCAGCAGCGCGACCGTCTCCCTCCAGGTCGCTCCCTCGTTCATCCGCACGGACAGCCAGAGATGACGTTGGTCGCGCCGGAGGGGAACGTGACCGGACGGCTGAGCAGGAAAACCCAAGAGCCGGGTACGTCGCCGCTCGAGCGCGCCGATCACGATGCCCCACAGGGGCAGAAACAGCAACGTCAGGATGGTGATCGGCAGCAGCAGAAGACCGATCGCGACGCTCGCCGACAGGTATCCGAGAGCGCGCCATGGCCACGCGCCGAACAGGAACCGCCAGGGTGCGCGCATCATCGCGTGCCAGACGGTCGGCGCTCTCATGCCTCAACCCTACGGATCGCGGAGCCGGGCAGCGGGCGATCGAGCGAAGAGTAGAGCCAGCTCTACCACGACTGTCCACTCCGGTCTCTCGCCGCGCCTCTCGGTGCGCGCTCGAATGGAGGGGTGATCGAACCACTGATTCGCGCCGCGAACCTTGAGAAGACATTCCCCGGAACCGGTCGGAAGGAGCCGCGCGTCTCCGTCCTGCGCGGGATATCCCTCGATGTGCATCCCGGCGAGATGGTGAGCATCGTCGGTCCGAGCGGTTCCGGCAAGTCGACCCTGCTCTACTGCCTCTCGGGTCTCGAGCCCTACGACACCGGGAGCGTCCACCTCGCAGGTCGAGAGCTCTCGTCCCTTCGGCGCGGCGCGCTCGCCGCGCTGCGTCGCCGTCACGTCGGATTCGTGTTCCAGTCCTTCAACCTCATCCCCTCGCTGACGGCGCGGGAGAACATCGCGCTTCCCGCCCGGCTTGCGCGGCAGAGCGTGCAGCGCGCGGACGTTGACCGTGCGCTCGCCGACGTCGGCCTGACGGACCGTGGCGGGCATCGCCCCGGACAGCTCTCGGGCGGCCAGCAGCAGCGGATCGCCATCGCCCGCGTGCTCGCCCTGCGGCCGGACATCGTGTTCGCGGATGAACCCACCGGATCGCTCGACACGGCCACGGGCGCCGACGTGCTCCGCCTGCTTCGCGCATCGGCCGGCGATGGCAGATCCGTCGTCATGGTCACCCATGACCTCGAGGCCGCCGCCCTCGCCGATCGCGTCCTCGTGCTCCGCGACGGGACGATCCATCGAGAACTGCGACACCCCACTCCGGAGCAGGTTCTCGAGGCGATCACTCTCGCCGGGGCTTCGGCATGATCGCCCTGATCGTCTCCGATCTGATGATGCGGTGGCGCGTCTGGTTCGGAGTGCTCGCTGTGACCGTCACCTCCGGATTCGTCGGTGCGCACGCCGCCGGTCTGCTCGAGACCGGCGCCTTCCACGGTGGCGCCGTGCAGGAGGGGCTCGCCAGCACCAGCTCCGCTGTGATCATGTTCGCGGCCATCACGGCGCTCATCGTGCTCAGCTCCACGGCAAACCTCACGATCGCCCTGCAGCTGCGCGACTACGCGCTGTGGCAGCTCGTCGGCGTCCGGCCCGCGCTGGTCGCCGTCGTCGTTCTCACCCAGCTCGGCGTCATCGGCATCATCGGCGCGCTCGTCGGCTGGCTCCTCGCCCTGCCGGTGTTCCCGACCCTCTTCGTCTGGGTGTTCCGGGAGTGGCCCGAGATGCAGGGCGTGAGCCTCCACCTCGGCATCGGCAGCGGCCTCCTCGTGGTCGCCGCGGTCGCGCTCACGGTCGTGCTCGGTGGGCTGCGCAGCGCACGGCGGGCCAGTCGGACCCCGGCCATCGAGGCGCTGCGTGATGCAGAGCCCCCGCGGATCCGGATGGGATGGTTCCGCATCATCCTGACCGTGTGCGCTCTCGGAGGCACCACGGCGCTCGCGACGACCCTCGACGGCGATGCATCGATGTCCGCGTTCTCGGGGCAGGCCATCCTGCTCACACCCTTGATCGCGGCCGCCCTCGCCGCCGCAGGCCCGATCGTGTTCCCTCTCGTCCTCCGCGGCTGGACTTCGCTGGTGCCGACGACCATCTCCGCGACGTGGTTCCTCGCCCGGAACTCCGCCCGGTACCGCCTGTCTCGGTCGAGCGCGGCGATCGGTCCCCTCATGGTCGCGATCGCCCTCGCGGGCGGGCTCTACACGACGGGTGCGACACTGGCCGCGGCGGAAGCCGTGCGAAGCGGCAGCGACGCGGGATTCGACCTCGCCCCCGAGGGGGTCGTGATCCTCCTCGGCGGCCCCCTCCTCCTCGCGGGCGTGGCGGCCGCGGCGACCGTGTTCATGTCCGGTCATACCCGCGAGCGGGAATTCGCACTCATCCAGGCCGTGGGCTCCACGCGCGGTGCGATCGTGCTCACCGCGATCTGGGAAGCTGTGGCCTATGCGGTCACTGCGGCCATGTTGGGGGTGGCCGCCACTGCGGTCGGAGGCCTCGTCATCGCCGGAAAGCTCTCGCTGCCCGGCCCCGTCATCGCGTTCCCGACGATCGGGCTGATCGCCGGCGGTGGACTCGCCCTGCTCCTGGCCGCCACAGTCCTGCCGACGGTCACCGCTCTCCGCACCGAGATTCCGCGCACCCTCGCCGTGGAGTAGTCGCAGTCGCGATCCGAGCGTGGCCGCAGGAGATGACGCGCTCGCATACTCGCAAAGGGCCGCGCAGTCGCGGCTCATCGCCCGGGGCTGCGGTCGATGCCATCCGGACGTTGGTGTTCCTTGCTATCGTGGCCGCGTGCGATGGCTTGCGGACGAGGCGAGTGGTTCACGACGTGTTCCGCTCTCTCCGGGGTCACCCCGGGGTACGCAGTCTGACCTGGAACGAACGCCGCAGGCGCCTTACTGCGCTTCGCGCAGACCGGTGCCCGCACTGATGGACGAGTCGTACGCAGGCCATCGCGCGCCCGGCGCCCGCTCCGCGGCGGCCCTCTGATGGCGCCCTCCACCGCATCACGCGTGCTGGGACGCACGCCGAGACCGTTGCCGTCGTTGGTGGCCGCCTCTCTGGCCGACGCTTTCCTCGCCTCAGAGGTCTGGGCGAAGGAGCAGCTCGTCGAGGCCGGCGCGTACGTCATGGGAGCGCGTCGCCGTTGGCTCTCTCCGCTCGTCGGCGACGTGTTGACCTCCTTCGTCCGCCCGCCTGTCGATGCCCCGCGACTGCTGACGTCGGTGATCCTCCGTTCGCCCGATTTCGCAGAAGCGGTGCGCAAGGCCGACGAGCGCCGTTCGCCGCTGCGCATCCACCACCGCGTAGTCGGTCCATCGGCGTCGCAGCCGCCCTCGGGCGCTCTTCCCCGTATCGACAGCATCTCGGATCTCGCCGCCATGCTCGATCTGGACGTCGGCCGGCTCCAGTGGTTCGCCGACACCAAACATTGGAATCGGCGCGCGCGCACAGGGGCCTTGCACCACTACCGGTACGAGTGGCGCACACGGCACGGGCGGATCCCCAGGTTGCTAGAGATCCCGGAGCAGCGGATGCGCCGTGTGCAGCGCAGTCTCCTGGAACAGGTGCTCGGCCTCATAGCCGTGAACGATGCCGCCCACGGTTTCATGCCCGGTCGCAGCGCGGCCACCGGGGCGGCGCTCCACACGGGGGCCGACATCGTCATATCCCTCGACCTCACCACGTTCTTCTCACGCGTGACGGGCGGTCGCATCTACGGAACACTTCGGCAGTCGGGACTGTCCGAACCCGTCGCGCACGTCGTGACCGGGCTGTGCACCAACGCCGTTCCTCCGCGCGTGCTTGCTGCCATGCCACCGGGCGGATCATCCGACGAGCGGTTCGCCCTGCGTCGGGCTCTGGCCACGAGTCATCTGCCGCAGGGCGCTCCCTCCTCGCCTATGCTTGCCAACCTCGCCATTCGGCGCCTCGACTCACGACTGACGGGATGGGCGGATGCCGTCGACGCGACCTACACGCGATACGCCGATGACCTCGCGTTCAGCGGCGGTCCGAGACTCGCGAAGCGACCTGATGCCTTCATCCGCGGTGTGCAGCGGATCATCGAGGGCGAGGGGCACGTGGCCAACCCGCACAAAACGAGGGTCCGACGCCAGGGCGTCAGGCAGAGCGTGACCGGAATCGTCGTCAACCAGCGAACGAATGTCTCACGAGACGACTATGACCGGCTCAAGGCGACGATCCACAACTGCGTCGTGCACGGTCCGCGCAGTCAGAATCACCGCCGACTCGACGATTTCCGTGCACATCTGCTCGGCCGCATCTCGTGGGTCGAGAGCCTGAACCCCCAGCGAGGCGCGAAACTCCGTGCGGAGTTTCTGCGTATCCGTTGGTGACCGCTGCGATCGGGCGCGAGTGGCCAAGTGAGCCTACCGTCGGACGACCGGCACGGATGGCGCAGGATGGAGGTATGCGCAGATCACGACACATCGCTCCTGCCGCTCGCATGTCGGACGTCCACGACGACGCGCCGACCCCGGCAGATGTACTGCGGTATCTCGTCCACCTTCCGGATGACTATGACTCCGATCCGGGCAGGCTCTGGCCTCTGGTGCTGTTCCTGCACGGTGCGGGCGAACGAGGTTCCGACCTCGACCTCGCCGCGGTGCACGGCCCGCCGCGGCTGGCGGATGACGGGCACGAGTTCCCCTTCGTCCTCGTCACCCCGCAGTGCGGTGAGTCGAGTCAGTGGGTCGCGGAGCTCTCGACCTTGTCCGGGCTGGTCGACGAGGTCGTCTCGACGCACCGCGTCGATCCGACCCGCATTTCGGTGACCGGGCTCAGCATGGGCGGCTTCGGGACCTGGAGCCTGGCGGTGCGCTATCCCGATCGGTTCGCCGCGATCGCACCGATCTGCGGTGGGCTCTGGATGCAGAGTGCTGAGCCGATTCGTCACCTGCCCGTCTGGGCTTTCCACGGCGACGCCGACGATGTCGTGCCGATCTCCGCCACGGAGGAGATCACCACCGAACTTCGGATACTCGGCGCCGACGTTCGGTTCACGCGATACGCGGGCGTCGGCCACGACTCCTGGACCGAGACCTACGACAACCCCGAGCTGTACGACTGGCTGCTCTCCCACCGGCGCTAGCGCGCGTAGGTCCCGGCACGGGCCCGGGCCTTGTCGAGGAAGCGCTCGTGGAAGCGCGTCTCGCCATCGACCTCCGGGTGGAAGCTCGTGCCGAGCAGGCTGCCCTGCTCGACGGCGACCACCGTGCCGTCCGTGAGCGATGCCAGGACGTCGACACCGGCGCCCACACGCTCGACCACCGGGGCGCGGATGAACGTCGCGCGCATCGGAGGCTCCCCCAGCGCGGGGACGTCGAGTTCCGTCTCGAACGACTCCGTCTGGCGCCCGAACGCGTTGCGACGGACGTCGATGTCCATTCCGCCGAACGACTCCTGGCCGTCGATCCCGTCGAGCACCGTGTCGGCGAGCAGGATCAGTCCGGCGCACGTCCCGTAGACCGGCAGTCCTGCATCGATCGCGGTGCGGATCGGCTCCTGCATCCCGAAGATGCGCGAGAGCTTGTCGATCACACTCGACTCGCCGCCGGGGATCACGAGTCCGTCGACGGACGAGAGCTCTTCCGGTCGGCGCACCAACACGACATCGGCGCCCAGGTGCGCGAGCAGGGCGGCGTGCTCGCGCACGTCGCCCTGCAGCGCGAGGACTCCGACGCGGGTGTTACCAGCCACGCTCGGCGAGACGGTGCGGCGCGGGGAGGTCGCTGACGTTGATGCCCACCATCGCCTCGCCGAGCCCGCGCGAGACCTCGGCGATCACCTTGGCGTCGTCGAAGAACGTGGTGGCCTTGACGATGGCCTTGGCGCGCTCGGCGGGGTTGCCCGACTTGAAGATACCCGAGCCGACGAACACGCCGTCTGCTCCGAGCTGCATCATCATCGCGGCGTCTGCGGGGGTCGCGACTCCGCCGGCCACGAAGAGCACGACGGGGAGCTTGCCGGTCTCGGCGATCTCGGCGACCAGCTCGTAGGGCGCCTGCAGCTCCTTGGCGGCGACGTACAGCTCGTCCTTGGGCAGCGCAGCGAGGGCCGCGATCTCCCCACGGATCTTGCGGATGTGCTTCATCGCCTCGGAGACATCGCCGGTGCCGGCCTCGCCCTTGGAGCGGATCATCGCGGCGCCCTCGTTGATACGGCGGAGCGCCTCGCCCAGGTTGGTCGCGCCGCACACGAACGGCACGGTGAACTCGTACTTGTCGATGTGGTTCACGTAGTCGGCTGGCGAGAGCACCTCGGACTCGTCGATGTAGTCGACGCCGAGCTCCTGCAGCACCTGGGCCTCGACGAAGTGCCCGATGCGCGCCTTCGCCATCACCGGGATCGAGACCGTATCGATGATGCTGTCGATCATGTCGGGGTCGCTCATGCGCGAGACCCCACCCTGTGCGCGGATGTCGGCCGGCACGCGCTCGAGCGCCATGACGGCCACGGCGCCCGCATCTTCGGCGATCTTCGCCTGCTCAGCGGTGACGACGTCCATGATGACACCGCCCTTGAGCATCTCGGCGAGGCCGCGCTTGACGCGCGAGGATCCGGTGGTTGTCTGCTCGGTCATGGGGAACTCCTGTCGGATGCACCGAAGTGGGTTTTGATCTAGATCAAACGTAGCACTGTCCGATTCGACCTAGAATCGCTGAGGAGGATCATGAGCGACCAGATCACAGGTACCACCGCGTCGGAGATCGCCGACAGCGTGCGTTCGCTGCGCGATCGCGGATCCCTGCAGCCCGGAAGTCTCCTCCCCCCGGTGCGAGAGCTGGCCGCCACCCTCGGCGTGAATCGCAACACCGCCGTGGCTGCGTACCGTCAGCTCGCTCAGGCCGGCCTGGTGGTCTCGCGCGGGCGGGCCGGCACCGTGGTCGCGGGCCTCGAAGCAGTGGCGCAGGAGGGTTACGCCCCCGACACGGTGCTCCGCGACATCGGCACCGGCAACCCGGACCCTCGCCTCATCCCCGACCCGGCACCCGCGCTCATGACCATCGCCTCGCGCCCCGTGCTCTACGGCGAGCCCGTGATCGATCGCGGACTCGAGGAATGGGCCCGGCAGTGGATCTCGGCCGACCTCGCCGATGTCGACTTCCGCATCACCATCACCAGCGGCGCCGTCGACGCGGTCGAGCGGCTTCTCGCGCAGGCGCTGATGCGCGACGATGCCGTGGCGCTCGAGGACCCGTGCTTCCTGGCGAGCATCCACACGGTGCGACTGGGCGGATACCGCGCCGTCCCGGTGCCTGTCGACGACGAGGGCATGACCGTCGACGGTTTGCGTGCGGCGCTGGACGCCGGCGTCCGCGCGATCATCTGCACCCCGCGCGCGCAGAACCCCACCGGAGCGAGCCTCACCGCGTCTCGAGCCGCCGAGCTCCGAGCCGTGCTGGCTGATCACCCGTACGTGCTGATCATCGAGGACGACCACTTCTCGATGCTGTCGCAGCGCCGGTACGAGTCACTCATCGGTGCGGACCACCGCCGATTCGCGCTCGTGCGCTCCGTGTCGAAGTTTCTCGGACCCGACATGTGCCTCGCGATCGCGGCGACCGATGCCGAGACGGCCGAACGGCTCGCGATGCGTCTGAGTCCCGGCACCACGTGGGTGAGCCACCTGCTGCAGCGTCTCGCGCTGACCCAGCTGACCGACGACGCCGTGATGACCGAGGTCGCCGCAGCGGCCGCCCACTACGCCGAGCGGAATGCCGCCTTCGCAGAGCGCCTGCGCGCCGGCGGGATCGATGCGACAGCATCCGACGGCATGAGCCTGTGGGTCGAGCTGCCGCAACCCGCGCGTCTCGTCGCCGATCGGCTGATGCGCCGCGGGTGGCTGGCCCGCACCGGCGACGACTTCGCGCTCGACGACCGCGCAGAACCGTCCCACCATCTGCGCCTGACCGTGCACGACCTGTCCGATGATGAGGCCGAGACCCTCGTCGCCGATCTCGTCGCGGCCGGGCGATGACCACCCTCGCGGGCACCCGCCTGCCCTGAACGAAAGAGCCGGAGAATGAAGATCCTCTCCATCCAGTCAGCCGTCGCCTACGGGCACGTCGGCAATTCCGCCGCGGTGTTCCCGCTGCAGCGCATCGGCGTCGAGGTGCTCCCGGTCTACACCGTGAACTTCTCCAACCACACCGGCTACGGCGCCTGGCGTGGGCCGATGATCGCTCCGGACGACGTCCGCGAGGTCATCACCGGCATCGAAGAGCGCGGCGTCTTCGGTCAGATCGACGCGATCCTCAGCGGCTACCAGGGCGGCGAAGGCATCGGCGACGTGATCATCGACGCGGTCGCCCGCGTGAAGTCCGCGAACCCGAGCGCCGTCTACGCCTGCGACCCGGTCATGGGCAACGCCAAGTCGGGGTGCTTCGTGGCCCCGGCGATCCCGGTTCTGCTGCGAGAGCGCGTCGTCCCGGTCGCCGACATCATCACGCCGAACCAGTTCGAGCTCGGCTTCCTCACCGACACCGAGCCGGACACGCTCGAGTCCACCCTCGCTTCGGTTGACCTCGCCCACGCGATGGGTCCGCGCACCGTGCTGGTGACGAGCGTCGAGCGCCCTGACCGCGAAGAGGGCACCATCGAGATGCTCGCCGCCGACGAGCAGGGTGCGTGGCTGGTGCAGACCCCGCACCTGCCGATGAAGGCGAACGGCTCGGGCGATGTGACAGCGGCACTGTTCACCGCGCACTACGTCGAGACCCGTAGCGCGAAGATCGCTCTGGAGCGCACGGCGTCAAGTGTCTACGACCTGTTGAAGGCCACACTCGAGTCCGGTGAGCGCGAGTTGCAGCTCGTCGAGGCGCAGGAGTTCTACGCGAACCCGCAGATGCAGTTCACCGCCCGTCAGGTGCGCTGAGCTACTGCGAAGCGAGCTCCGACGTCGGCCAGGCCTGCGCCACGGCCTCGCGCACCTCGCCGAGGAGCTGCGGGAGCGCCTTGGTCTTCGCGATGATCGGGAAGAAGTTGGCGTCCGACGTCCACCGCGGCACCACGTGCTGGTGCAGGTGGGCGTCGACGCCGGCGCCCGCCACGGCGCCCTGGTTCATGCCCAGGTTGAAGCCGTCGCAGCGTGACACCTCTCGCAGCACCCGCATCGCGGTCTGCGTGAGAGCGCCGATCTCGGCGACCTCCTCGGGCGTCGCCTGGTCGTACGTGGCGATGTGGCGGTACGGGCACACGAGCAGGTGCCCGGAGTTGTACGGGAACAGGTTCAGCAGCACGTAGGCCGTCTCGCCGCGCGCCACGACCAGCCGCTCCTCGTCCGGGAACTTCGGCGCCTCGCAGAACGGGCACTCCTCCCGCAGCGGCTCCGGCCCCGCCTGGATGTACGCCATCCGGTGCGGGGTCCACAGCCGCTGGAACTCGTCCGGAACCCCGGCGAGGAGTCCGGCATCCTCCAGCGGCTGCGCCCCCTCGGTCACGCCAGGTCCCCTGCTGTCTGCACGAGGCCGTGGCTGTCGATGACGGCGCGGATGCGGGCCACGGCGTCCGCGATCGGCACACCGTTCTCCTGCGTACCGTCGCGATAGCGGAACGAGACGGTGCCCGCGTCGCGGTCCTTCTCCCCCGCGATCAGCAGCAGCGGGACCTTGCCGGTCGTGTGGGTGCGGATCTTCTTCTGCATCCGGTCGTCCGACGTGTCGAGCTCGGCACGCACGCCCTGGGCGCGCAGCGTGTCGATGACGTCGCCCAGGTAGTCGGCGAAGTCGTCGGCGACCGGGATGCCCACGACCTGCACGGGAGACAGCCATACCGGGAAGTCGCCGGCGTAGTGCTCGAGCAGGATCGCGAAGAACCGCTCGATCGAGCCGAACAGCGCGCGGTGGATCATGATCGGGCGCTTCTTCTGCCCGTCCTTGTCCATGAACTCGAGGTCGAAGCGCTCCGGCAGGTTCGGGTCGACCTGCACGGTGGAGAGCTGCCAGGTGCGACCGATCGCGTCACGCGTCTTCAGGTCGATCTTCGGGCCGTAGAACGCGGCCTCGCCGGGGACCTCGGTGAGCTTCAGGCCCGAGGCGACCGCGACGCGACGAAGGGCGTCGGTCGACGACTCCCAGAACTCGTCCGAGCCGATCCACTTCGACTTCTCGTCGTCCTTCATCGAGAGCTCGAGCTCGAAATCGGTCAGACCGAAGTCGCGCAGCATCGACAGGATGAACTCGAGGACCTTGCTGACCTCGGCCTCGAGCTGATCGGGCGTCACGAACAGGTGCGAGTCGTCCTGAGTGAAGCCGCGCACGCGGGTGAGACCGTGCAGCGCACCGGAGAGCTCGTTGCGATAGACCGTGCCGTTCTCGGCGAACCGCAGCGGCAGGTCACGGTAGCTGCGCGCACGTTCCTTGTAGATGAGGATGTGCATCGGGCAGTTCATGGGCTTCAGGTAGTAGTCCTGGCCCTGCTTGGTGATGTTGCCCTCGTCGTCGCGCTCCTCGTCCATGACGATCGGGGGGAACATCCCCTCCTTGTACGTGACGAGGTGGTTCGAGGTGAGGAAGAGGTCTTCCTTCGAGATGTGCGGCGTGTACACGTAGGTGTAGCCGCCCTCGATGTGGCGCTTGCGGGCGTGCTGCTCCATCTCGCCGCGGATCACGCCGCCGCGCGGGTGCCAGACCGAGAGCCCGGAGCCGATCTCCTCGGGGAACGAGAACAGGTCGAGTTCCTTGCCCAGGCGCCGGTGGTCGCGCTTGGCAGCTTCTTCGAGGCGGTGCTGGTAGGCGCGCAGCTCGTCCTTGGTCGGCCATGCCGTGCCGTAGATGCGCTGCAGCTGCGGGTTCTTCTCGCTGCCGCGCCAGTAGGCCGCAGCGATGCGGGTGAGGTCCCAGCCGTTGCCGATCATGCGCGTGTTGGGCAGGTGCGGCCCGCGGCAGAGGTCCTTCCAGACGACCTCGCCGTCACGGGTGGTGTTGTCGTAGATCGTCAGCTCGCCTTCGCCGACCTCGACGGAGGCGCCCTCGGCGGCTTCCTTCCCACCCTTGAGCCCGATGAGCTCGAGCTTGAACGGCTCGTCCGCGAGCTCGGCGCGTGCCTCGTCGTCGGTCACGACACGGCGGACGAAGCGCTGGCCCTCACGGACGATGCGCTGCATCTCTTTGGTGATGGCCTTGATGTCTTCGGGCGTGAAGGGTGTCTCGACGCCGAAGTCGTAGTAGAACCCGTCGGTGATGGGCGGGCCGATGCCGAGGTTCGCCTGCGGGTTGATACGCTGCACCGCCTGCGCCAGCACGTGCGCGGCCGAGTGACGGAGGATGTTCAGCCCGTCCTGGCTGTCGATCGTGACCGGCTCGACCTCGTCGGTATCGGTCACCGTCGTGGCGAGATCCTTGAGATCGCCGTTGACGCGCATCGCGACGACGTTTCGGTCAGTGAACAGGGCGAAGCCATCGTGCGGCCGGGCGTTTTCAGGCACAGAAACTCTCCATCTGGGTCGGTGTCCAGGTTACTCGCATGATCACGGGGTCATGACCGCTTCGCGACGGTGTCGGACACCGTGATCGGTCCCGCCATCGGTCACCGTCAGCCCGGCTGGTCGGCGCCGCGCGAGGGGACGATGATCCCCGACTCGTAGGCGTGGATCACGAGCTGCGCACGATCGCGTGCGTGCAGCTTCGACATGATGCGGTTCACATGGGTCTTCGCGGTGTGCGGGGAGATCACGAGGGCGTCCGCGATGTCCTGGTTCGACGCCCCGCCCGCCACGAGGAGCAGCACCTCGCGCTCCCGCTCGGTGAGCTGTCGCAGCGGCTCGGTGTGCCAGGCATCGGCTCGCGGATGCTGCGGCAGCACGGAGCGCTCGATCAGCGACCGTGTCGCCGCCGACGACAGGAGAGCCTCACCGCGGTGCACCACGCGCACGGCGCTGACGATGTCGTCCGGCTCCGCCCCTTTGCCGATGAAGCCGCTCGCACCGGCGCGGAGTGCGGCGACCACGTAGTCGTCCTCCTCGAAGGTCGTCAGGATGAGCACGCGGGTCGCGGCGGACTGCACCGCGCTCATGATCTGCGCGGTGGCGGCGATGCCGTCGAGCTCCGGCATCCTGATGTCCATCACGACGACGTCCGGCATCGACTCGCGCACCGCGGACACCGCCTCGCGACCGTTGGCGGCCTCGCCGACCACCTCGATACCGCCGTCGATGAGGATGTCGCGGACCGCCTGCCGCACCAACGGCTGATCATCGACGACGAGCACCCGGATCATCGTGCACCTCCGTCGAGGGGAATCCGCACCTCGAGGCGGAACACGCTTCCGTCCCGGCCGGTCTGCACATCTCCCCGCACCGCAGCGACGCGCTCGCGCAGTCCACGCAGCCCGTGGCCCCCTGCACCCGACACCACCTCGGATTCCGTCGCCACCTGATTGTCGACGACGACGCGGAGCGACCCGTCATCTGCTCGGAGCCGGACGGTCGCCGCGCCATCCGCTCCGTGCTTATGCGCATTCGTCAATCCTTCGAGGACCACGAGGTAAGCCACGTGATCACTGGCCGGCGAGAGTGCGGGCCGGTCGGGATCGTCCTGCAGATCGACGCGCAGCCCCGCCTCGCGGAACTGCGCGAGGAGGTCGTCGAGACCGGCGAGGCCGACCTGCGGACGAAGGTCGCGAACATCATCCGGGTCGTCGGAGCGCAGCAGCGCCATCAGTCCACCGATGTCGGCGAGCACGGTGCGAGAGGAACGGCGGATGGCGCTCAGGGCCTCCCGCGCGCGCTCCGGGCGGGTCTCCAACGCGGATGACGCCACGCCCGCGTTGAGGCTGATGACCGAGATCTGGTGCGCGACCACGTCGTGCAGGTCGCGCGCGATGCGCACCCGTTCTTCGGCGACACGTCGCCGCGCTTCCTCGTCCCTCCCCTGCTCGGCCCGCTCCGCCCGCTCTGTCATGGCGGAGACGAACTCGCGTCGTGACCTGGTCGCGTCCCCCAGCGCCCCGGCGAGGGCGATGATGAAGACGAACTGCAGTGCGCGGGGATCGAAGAGATCGCCGGCGAGCGGGATCGCGTTGACGAAGAAGACGATGGCCGTTGCCGCGCTCACGGCGACGATCCCGACGAGCCGCCCTCGACGATCCACGACGGCGAAGGCGCTGATCGCCATCGCGATGAGCGCGCTCGGTGACAGGATGCCCGCGAACGCCAGGACCACCGCGCACAGCAGACTCACGGCGAGCACGACGAGCGGAAGCCTTCGACGGAACAGCATCGCGACCGCGGGAACGAGGGCGACGACCAACTGCCATCCGGTCGCGCGGAACGCCTCATCCGGGAAGGGCGAAACGGCGAAGACGACCACCACGGCCACGGCGATCACGTCGGCGAGCGGCGCCGCGATTCGTGGGGGACGAGGTGCCGGCATCTCACCAGTATTCCTCGCGGCGCCGGGTCTCGGATCCCCCGCCGGGATGAGCTGCGTGTACTGCGATCGCAGTACACGGGTGTCTGCGGCAGGGCGACGCGGCAGCGGATGCCGCGCGGCACGCTGGGATGAGGGCGCACAGCGCGTGCGCCGAGAGAGGTCGGCATGAAGAAGCCCGTCAAGAGAGTGCTCATCGCACTCACGTCCGTCGTCGCCGTGATCGCGGTCGGACTGGTGGCCACCACGGTCGGCAATGCGGTGGCGACCGCGGTCGAACAGGATCGCATCGAGCCGTACGGGCAGAAGGTCACCGTGGACGGGCACGAGATGAACGTCATGATCACCGGTGAGGGCTCGGAGGACATCGTTCTCCTCCCGGGTTTCGGCACCGCATCTCCCGTGCTCGACTTCGAGCCGCTCGTCACCGAGCTGGCCAAGGACCATCGCGTGATCGTCGTGGAGCCGTTCGGCTACGGGTTGAGCGACGGGACGGATCGCGCCCGTACCACCGACAACATCGTGACCGAGACGCACTCCGCCCTGCAGGAGCTCGGCGTCGACGACTACGTCTTGATGGGGCATTCCATCGCCGGCATCTACGGCATCCAGTTCGCGAACCGCTACCCCGATGAGGTGCGGGCGTTCGTCGGAATCGACAGCAGCGTCCCCGGACAGCCCGGCTCGGACACCGAGCTGCCCGTCGGACTCTTCGGCGCGGCGAAGAACCTGGGGCTCGTGCGACTCATCGCGTCGTTCCGCGGCACGGGTTACGACGAGTCCGTCTACTCCGCAGACGTGCAGGAGCAGATCGCCCTGCTCACCAATCGGAACACGCTGAGCCCCACCTACCTGAACGCGATGTCTCTGCTCCACGCGAACTTCGACGATGCTCTGGGCACCAGCTTCCCCGAAGACCTCCCCCTGCTGCTGTTCGTCGTGGCAGATAATCCGACCGTCCCCACCTGGGTGGATCTGCACGAGGAGCAGGCCGCGGCCGTCGACGATGGAACGGTCGTGCCGCTCGACGGAACGCACTATCTCCACCACACGCACACGCCGGAGATCGTCGACGGGTTCCGCTCGTGGGAGCGCACCAGGATGCCCGCCGCGGAGTGACGCCGGAGCTCTGGACATCACGTAACGTGAACGGATGGACAGAGCAGTCGCACGATGGATCCTGGCGGTCGCGCTCGGCGCGATCGGTGTCGGCCACTTTCTCAGCACCCGCGCGTTCCGGGTCGTGGTGCCCGATTGGGCCACTCGCCTGACCAAGCTCGACAAGGACACGATCGTGATCGCCTCGGGCGCCGCAGAGGTCGCGCTTGCGGCGGGGCTCCTCGCGCTGCCGAAGGAGCGCCGCCGCATCGGCTGGGCGACGGCCGCATTCTTCGTCGCCGTGATTCCCGGGAACATCCACCAGTGGCAGACCAAGCGCTCGACGCCGGGACTCGACACGGATGCTCGGCGGTTCGGCCGGCTGTTCCTGCAGCCGATTCTCGTGCTGTGGGCGCTGTGGTCGACCGGCGGCGAGACACCCCGCCGAAACCACCGTCGGCGTTGAGAGACGGACCATCCCCGTGAGCTCGAAGAGAATGGTCCCATGACATCCCCCTCGCTGGTGTGGTTCCGCGACGACCTCCGCCTCGCCGATAATCCGGCGTTGCGCGCCGCGATCGATCGAGGCGAACCGGTCATCGCGCTCTATGTGCTCGACGAGGAGTCGCCGGGCATCCGCCCCCTCGGCGGTGCAGCCCGCTGGTGGCTGCACCACTCGCTGGCATCGCTCGACGAGCGTCTCCGTGAGCGTGGCGGTGCACTCGTGCTGCGTCGCGGCGCCGCCGAGCGCGTCGTGCGCGAGATGGTGGCGGGCGCTGGGGCCGGCGCCGTGTTCTGGAACCGCCGGTACGGGGGTCCCGAGCGCGAGATCGACTCATCGCTGAAGTCGTCGCTCCGGGCCGATGGACTCGAGGTCGCGTCCTTCGCGGCATCCCTGCTGCATGAACCGTGGACCGTGACGACCGGCAGCGGCACCCACTATTCCGTCTTCACCCCGTTCTGGCGCGCGTGCCTCGCCCTTCCGGCGCCGCGCGCGCCGCTTCCGGAGCCACGGGATATCTCTGGAACGAAGAGTGCGCCGGCATCCGACTCGCTCGACGACTGGGGTCTGCTGCCGACACGCCCGGACTGGGCCGGTGGGCTGCGCGAGACCTGGGAGCCCGGCGAGCCTGCCGCCCGACGGCGCCTACGCACCTTCCTCGACGAGGATCTCCCGCAGTATGACCGAGCCCGCGACGAGCCATCTGCCGGGGCCACGTCGTTGCTTTCCCCTCACCTCCGCTGGGGAGAGATCAGCCCCTTCACGGTCTGGCACGAGGCCGTCGGCATCGACGGGGCCGGCGGATTCCTCTCCGAGCTCGGGTGGCGGGAGTTCGCCTGGCACACGCTCTATCATTCCCCCGACCTCGCGACCCGGAACCTGCGTCGCGAGTTCGACTCCTTCCCGTGGCCGCCCCTCGACCCGGCGCACCTCGAGGCCTGGCAGCACGGCGAGACGGGCGTGCCGCTGGTGGATGCCGGGATGCGAGAGCTCTGGCACACCGGCTACATGCACAACCGCGTCCGGATGGTCGTGGCCTCGTTCCTCGTGAAGAACCTGCTCATCGACTGGCGGCGCGGCGAGGAGTGGTTCTGGGACACGCTCGTCGACGCCGATGAGGCCAACAATCCTTTCAACTGGCAGTGGGTTGCGGGCTCCGGCGCCGACGCTGCGCCGTACTTCCGCGTGTTCAACCCCGAGCTGCAGGCGAAGAAGTTCGATCCGCAGGGGCTCTACATCTCGCAGTGGGCGTCCGAGGCGCCGACCGAGCCGATCGTCGACCTGGGTGAGACACGCAAGGCCGCGCTCGCCGCCTACGACGTGGTCAAGCGCGCTCCTCGGCCCTAGAGCCGGGTATCCCCCGCTCGATGCCGCCGGTGACGTCGTGGCCGTCATGCCAGACTGGAGCCGTGACCGAGTCCAGGAAGCCAGCCGTCGTCCGCGGCCTCGCTGCCTCGTCACTGGCGATCTTCATCGCACTGGCCGGTCACGTCTCCGGCGGCGGGCAGATGCCCGGCGCCGTCGGCATCCTCGTGCCCTGGGTCTTCTCGTTCATGATCAGCGTGCTGCTCGCTGGTCGCTCTTTGTCGCTGATCCGCCTCGGCATCTCCGTCGCCGCGAGCCAGTTCCTGTTCCATGTGCTCTTCGTCCTCGGCACGGTCACCCCGTCCGGTGTCTCGACGCCCCACGTGCACGGCGCGCCCCTCGTGCTGCCGGCGGTGAGTGGCATCCCCGAAGCCGCCACCGCTGATGCCTCGATGTGGCTCGGGCACGCTCTCGCCGGTCTGCTGACCGTGGCCGCCCTGCACCGCGGCGAACGCCTGCTGCTCGCGCTGCGCGACCTCGCGGTACAGCTGGTGCGGTGGGTAAGACGTCGTGCCGACCAGGTGCTGACTCTTCCAGCGCTTCGCGTCACCCGCCGACTCCGCGGTCGGTTCGATGTCGCGCACGCATGCGATCTGGTTCTCCTCGCGACTCTGCGTGGCCGAGCCCCACCTCTCACCGCGGCGATCTGATCCGCATCCTCGGCCGCTCCCGGCCGAGTGTTGTGTCTCGCCGCGCGCATTCGATGCGCGCGGGCTTTGAACGCATGCACGCTCGTCGCTCCGACGACTGATGAGAGGCCATTTCCATGTCCCCTGTCCGCAGGATCGCGGCTGGGCTGGTGTTGGCGACGATCGCGACCCTCGCGATCGCGACGCCCGCGTCCGCCCACGACCAGCTGATCTCCAGCACACCCGCTGCCGACGAACGATTGACGACCCCGCCGGAGGACATCACGATGACGTTCTCGGGCGAGCTCCTCGTGCTCGATGAGTCGCTGACCGGGGCCGTCGTCCTGGTCGTCGATGCTTCGGGCGAGGACTGGGTCGCCGGCGACGTCACGGTGGCCGGACGCACCGTCACCGCGTCGCTCGCACCCGGGCTGCCGACCGGCGGCTACCAGGTGCGTTGGCAGGTCGTCTCGGAAGACGGTCACCCCATCGCGGGGGTCATCCCCTTCACCGTGGGAGACGCCGATCCGATGGCACAGACATCGAACACCGGCGATGCGACGGCCGCGCCCGCGGACACCTCGGAGCAGGCGGATCAGAACGCAGAATCCAGCGGCGCGCTCAGAGTGCTGCTCATCGGCGCGGGCGGGGCGGCCACAACCGTCCTGATCCTCGTGCTCATTCGATTCCTCCGCCGTCCTCGGACGGCAGCCGCACCGCCGGAGACCGGCGGCCCTGCGGCAGATGACCTGTGAAAGGCACCATTGTGAACACCACCAGAAACCTCCCCCGACTCGCAGCAGTGATCGCGGTCTCCCTCCTGGCTCTGACCGGGTGCACTCCGGAGAAGGCACCGGCCGAGACCGAGAATGGCCCCGCCGGAGACTCCGTCACGATCGAAGACGCCTGGGTGAAATCCGCCGATCAAGGCATGTCCGCGGCGTTCGGCACCCTCGTCAACACGAGCGACGAGGACGCGACCGTCGTGTCCGTCTCCTCGGCGACCTCGACCATGCTCGAGTTGCACGAGACGGTCGAGAACGACGCCGGCGAGATGGTGATGCGCGAGATCGACGGCGGATTCGTCATCCCCGCCGGCGGGCAGCTCGCGCTGGAGCCGGGGGCGAACCACATCATGATGATGGATCTGACCGGCCCGCTCGTCGCGGGTGCCGACGCCTCCTTCACCCTTACGTTCGACGACGACTCGACGTACGAGTTCACCGCCCCGGTGAAGGACTACTCGGGTGCGAACGAGAACTACGAAGACGGCGAAGAGCACGAGGGCATGGATCACTGATGTCGGCGCCCGTTGAGGGCGCCCGCTCCCGTCGCACCGGGTCGACCCGGCGACAGTTCCTCCTCGGAGGGGCTGTCGCCGGTGTCGGCGCGGTCGCGGCGGTCGGAGCGGACCTCGCCCTGAATCGACCGGAGACCGTTCCGGAACCCGTATCCGTGCCGATGAACGGCGAGGAGACAGTGCCGTTCTTCGGCGTGCATCAGGCCGGTATCGACACGCCTGCCCAGGCGCACGGCGTCTTCGTCGGCCTGGACCTCCACGACGGTGTCGACCGAGATGCCCTCGCCCGACTCATGCGACTCCTGACCGACGACGCGGCCCGACTCACGCAGGGGCTCCCGGCCCTCGCCGATTCCGAGCCGGAGCTCGCGTCGTCGCCGGCGCGCCTCACGGTCACGTTCGGAGTCGGTCGGGGCTTCGTCGGGCGTGCGGGCGGTTCGGCCCCCGCCTGGCTCGCACCACTCCCCGCTTTCGGGGTGGATCGGCTGCGCCCGGAGTTCTCGGACGGCGACCTCCTGCTGCAGATCGCCGGTGACGATCCTCTGACGGTGGCGCACGCGACACGGATGCTGCTGAAGGACGCGCGCGGCTTCGCGAGCGTCCGCTGGACCCAGCAGGGCTTCCGTCGCGCCTATGGCACGGAGCGGCCTGGAACGACCATGCGCAACCTGTTCGGGCAGGTGGACGGAACCACCAACCCGCAACCCGGTACCGCAGACTTCGATCGTGTCGTCTGGATCGACGAGGGAGTGCTCGCCGGCGGCACGGGGATGGTGATCCGCCGCATCCGCATGGACCTCGACAAATGGGATCGCCTCGACCGGAGCGGTCGCGACGCCTCCGTGGGCAGGACACTCGCCAACGGCGCACCCCTCACGGGACGCGAGGAGTTCGACGAACCCGACTTCGAGGCGAAGACCGCGATCGGCTTCCCGGTCATCCCGCAGTTCGCGCACATCCGGCGCGCCCGCGGGGACGGGGCCGAGCGCATCTTCCGGCGCGCGTACAACTACGACGAGCGGCCGGCCGGCGCTGAGATCTCGGAATCCGGGCTGCTGTTCGTCTCGTTCCAGGCCGACATCGAACGACAGTTCATCCCCATGCAGCGCAGACTCGACGAACTCGACCTGTTGAACGAATGGACCGTGCCGGTCGGATCGGCGGTGTTCGCGATCCCACCCGGATGCGCGGAGGACGGGTTCATCGGCGACACCCTCCTGAACTGATGACGATTCGCACATGAACGGTGCGGACGCCTGGTTCCGGAAGTCTCTTCGCCGGGATCAGGTGTCCGCCGGTACGTCCGTAGGGAGCCTGCACGCTTGTCGGAAGAAACGCCGCGATTCGGCCGTCGCGCAGGGAATCCGTCCGACAGGTGAACCGATGCGGGCACACGCCCGAGCCTGCACTCCCCCGGGCACGAAAAAACCCCCGGAGAACCGGGGGTTTGTCTGTGCGCGATACTGGGATCGAACCAGTGACCTCTTCCGTGTCAGGGAAGCGCGCTACCGCTGCGCCAATCGCGCCCGTTGGGGCTATTCAGTTTTACCGTGAGGTGGCGACGGGATTCGAACCCGTGTAAACGGCTTTGCAGGCCGGTGCCTAGCCGCTCGGCCACGCCACCGTGTGGATTGACCCCACGTGCGAAGAGTCTTCCGAAGAAGACCCTCTGCACTCGAGCGGATGACGAGACTCGAACTCGCGACCCCAACCTTGGCAAGGTTGTGCGCTACCAACTGCGCTACATCCGCATTTCGTTCCCGGTTGTCCCGGGCACTCATGAAACATTAGCCGAAGATTCCCCCTCCGCCAAACCCGCAGCGAATCTCGCGCGTGTCTCACAGAGTGGTCCATACGGCCTCTGAGCGTCGGGTAGTATCGGTTGACGTACCCCACGGGTATGGGCGATTGGCGCAGTTGGTAGCGCGCTTCCTTCACACGGAAGAGGTCATCGGTTCGAGTCCGGTATCGCCCACCAGAGAAGCCCCGCACACCTCCCGGTGTGCGGGGCTTCCGACATTCACAGCTCGGCGTCCAGCATCCGCTCCCCTCCTCCCCCAGGCGGCCTCGCCGAAGGATCGCAGCGCGGATCAGTGCGTCGCCGCGAACTCGCTCCCGGATGCAGGCAGAACAGCCGCGCGGCGAGCCTGCACCAGCAAGAGGTACGACAGGCCGGCCAGCGC
This sequence comes from Microbacterium sp. B19(2022), assembly GCF_012030385.1. NCBI lineage: Bacteria > Bacillati > Actinomycetota > Actinomycetes > Micrococcales > Microbacteriaceae > Microbacterium > Microbacterium sp. B19(2022). The sequence continues at coordinate 44,800 of NZ_JAAUVO010000018.1, read as the reverse complement.
GGCCGAGACCGTCGTCACGATCCCGAGCGGCAGAATGCTCGACGCCCCCGCGAGGCCGACGAACGGTGCCGCGATGCCGCCGAACCCGAATCGCGCCACGCCCAGGAGCGACGAGGCCGTCCCCGCCGACTGCGGATACTCGCTGAGCGCGATGGTGGTCGCGGGCGGCGAGGCGATGGCCACTCCACCGGCGAGCGTGAACAGGGCGACGAGCACGGGCCACAGTGGCAGCGGTGTCAGACCTGCCAGCAGCAGTCCGAGCGCGCCGGCCGACGTGACGACGACTCCGACCGCGAGAGTGCCCCTCACACTCCACCGTTCCGCCGCGCGACCGGCGAGGTACCCGCACACCATGAACCCGGCGGAGTTCGCTCCGAAGGCTGCGGCATACCCCTGCGGTGTGAGCCCGTAGACGTCCTGCAGCACGAAGGTCGCACCGGCGAGGTAGGCGAACAGTGCCGCATAGAGGAAGCCCTGATTCAGGACGGCTCCCAGGAAGACCCGGTCGCTCAGCAGAGCGCGGAAGTCGTTCAGAGTGTGGCGGAGGCCTCCCGTGCTGCGCTGCTCGACCGGCAATGTCTCTCCGAAGAGGAGCACCGTCGCTGCCAGGATCGCGAGACCGGCGATGGCGAGGAAGACGAACAGGCCCCGCCAATCGGTGAACGCCATGAGGACGCCGCCGAGCAGTGGCCCGATGACCGCCGCCAGTCCGCCGACGACCGTGAGGCGGCCGTAGAAGCGGATCAGCTGACCGCCCGCGTACACATCCCGTCCTGCGGCATTGGCGATGACGATGCCGACCCCTCCCGCGAGCCCCTGGACCAGACGAGCGACGATCAGGACCTCGACCGTGGGACTGACCGCACAGAGCAGGGATGTCACCGCGTACGCGACGATGCCGACCAGCAGGACGCGCCGCCGCCCGTGGCGGTCCGACAATGGTCCCGCCGTCAGCTGTCCGACCGCGAGTCCGATGAGGCACGCCGTGACCGTGAGCTGCGCGACGGAAGTCGCCGAGCCCAGGTCGCGAGTGAGCGCCGGAAGAGCGGGGAGATAGAGGTCCATCGAGATCGGACCGAACACGGTCAGGATCAGGAGCAGGGCAGGCAGGAGCCGTCGAGAGAGCGCGACAGGTGGTGTCATGGTCTCCAGCGTCCACCGGTCCCCCGAGGGGCGGGAGTCCCTGACGAAGGGTGTACCGACAGAGAATCCCTCATGGCGCCGAACCCTGCGCAGAATGAGGGAGCACCACCGAGACGAAAGGAGTGCCGATGGCACTGATCCTCGTGACCGGAGCGTCGACCGGACTGGGGCTCGCCACAGCCCAGGACCTCTCCGACCAGGGGCATGACGTCGTCGTGCATGCTCGCACTTCGAACCGCGTTCCGTCCGGAGACTGGCGGGGCGCCGTGGCCGCAGACCTCTCCGACCTCGACGCCACGCGGGCTCTCGCCCTCGAGGTCGACGCCTTCGGGCACTTCGATGCCGTCGTGCACAACGCGGGCGCCCTGCATCCGCCGGATGCGGCACGAGTGAACACGATCGCCCCCTACGTGCTGACCATGCTCATGCGCCCTCCCCGCCGACTCGTCTACCTCAGCAGCTCGATGCACCGCGGCGGCACCACCGACCTGCGCGGACTGACCGATTGCACGGCGTCTTACAGCGACAGCAAGCTGTGGGTCACCGCGTTCGCCCTCTCCCTGGCGGATCGATGGCCGGACACCGCCGTCCACGCCGTCGATCCGGGCTGGGTTCCGACCCGCATGGGTGGTCCGAGTGCTTCCCACGATCTCGAGCAGGGGCATCTCACGCAAGTCCGTCTCGCAACCCAGGATGCGGCCGGCCCGCGCACTGGCGGCTACTGGCATCACCTCACGACTCAGCGTCCGGCACCAGCTGCCGCTGACCCGGCTTTCCAGGAAGCGCTGCTCGCGGCTCTCGCCGAGGTCACGCGTGTACCTGTACGGGAACATCCGTGACACCGAGAGGTGCCCTCTCAGGGCGTCCCTTCCCGCCCACATCAGATCTACGCTGACCTCATGGACAATCGAGCAGAGGTCCGCGAGTTCCTGATGACCCGGCGAGCCCGCGTCACCCCGGAGGCAGCCGGTCTCACCGCCGGAAGCAACCGACGTGTCGACGGATTGCGTCGCAGTGAGGTCGCGCTTCTCGCCGGAGTCTCCGTCGAGTACTACTCCAAGCTCGAACGCGGTGCCATCGCCGGCGCCTCCTCCTCGGTCCTGGAGGCACTGTCGCGCGCGCTCCAGCTCAACGATGCCGAGCATGCGCACCTGCTGGATCTGGCTCGCGCCGCAGACGGCATCCCCTCTTCCGGGCGCGCTCGACGCCGCACGGCGAAGGCGGGAGCTCCGCGACCCAGCCTGCAGTGGGCACTGGATTCCGTGACGGAAGCGGTGGCGTTCGTCCGCGACCAGCGGCAGAACCTCATCGCCACGAATGCGCTCGGCCGCGCCTTCTATTCACCGGTGATCGGCGACGGCGGCCGGGTGCCCAACCTCGCCCGATTCCAGTTCCTCGATCCTGCGGCACGCGAGTTCTACCCCGATTGGGACCTCTTCGCCGAGATGTGCGTCGCCGTCATCCGTGCCGAGGCGGGCCGCGACCCGCACGACAAGGGCATCCAGGACCTCGTCGGCGAGCTCTCCACACGCAGTGAGGCATTCCGCACGCTCTGGGCGGCGCACAACGTGCGCACGCACGGTTCGGGTATCAAGCGCTTCACTCATCCGGTCGTCGGCGAGTTGACCCTCGTCTACGAAGAGCTCGCGCTCACGGCCGAACCGGGCCAGGTGATGCTGATCTACAGCGCTGAGCCCGGCTCACCCTCCGCCGAACGACTCCGACTCCTCGCTTCCTGGGGCGCGGACGCGACCGGGGCTACTCGAGCGGCACACGGATGACGCGGTCGTCGCCGTCGCCGGGATCGCCGCGACCGTCGGTGTTGTTCGTGAGCACCCACAGCGCACCGTCGGGGGCGACCACGACATCACGAAGCCGTCCGTAGGCCTCGGTGAAGTGCTCCGCATACGACGAGACATCGTCCAGCGGCACCTCGCGCAGCCGTTCCCCCCGCAGGTTCGCGATGAACACCGCGCCTTCCGCGATCGCGATGCCGCTCGGACTGGCGGCATCCGGCGCCCACTGCTGCACCGGGTCGATGAACTCGTCGCGATCCGCGATGCCTTCGACGACGGGCCAGCCGTAGTTCCCGCCGGGTTCGATGACGTTCAGCTCGTCCCAGGTGTCCTGTCCGAATTCACTCGCGTACAGCGTGCCGCCCTCGTCCCAGGCCAGACCCTGGGGGTTGCGGTGACCGAGGCTGTAGACGGGCGATCCCGCGATGGGGTTGTCCGCCGGGACCCTGCCGTCGGGGGCTATCCGGAGGATCTTGCCCGACAGTGACCCCGGATCCTGGGCACTCTCCCGGTCCCCCGCGTCACCCACCGTCACATACAGCGTGCCGTCGGGGCCGAACGCGATGCGACCGCCGTTGTGATTCGACGCAGCGGCCAGGCCGTCGAGGATCGTCTCCGGCGCGCCGAGGCCGAGGGAGCCGGGCGACCCGGTGAGGGGAAAGCGCTGCACGCGGTTCTCGTCCGCGCCGGTGGAGTATGCGTACAGATAACGCTCGTGCACGGCGATTCCGAGCAAGCCGCCTTCGCCACCCGGTTCGACGCCATCGACCACCGCGACTTCGCGGACATCGTCGTCGTCCGACACCTCGACGATCCGGGCGCTGTCGCGCTCGCTGATCAGCGCCGCGCCCTCATGGAAGGCGATCGACCAGGGTGCCGCCAGGTTCTCGATGATCGTGGTTTCCGTTCCGGCGGACACCGGTCCCGAGCCATCGGGAAGCCTCGAGGGCGACGGAGTGGACGCCGTCGGTGCACACGCCACAAGGGCGATCGATGCAGCCGACACGACGATCCATGCGATCGGACCGCGCCAGGACCTGCTCACCATCTCCGCTCCCCTCACCGCACCGGTCTTCACTGTCGCTGTCGGACGCGACGATCCGCTCCCCTCGAGACTAGGCGCGTGATCCGAGACGCAGAAGAGGCGCCTATCTGACAACTGTCAGATAGGCTGTTGCCATGGATGCGAGGTCGCGACGTTCTCGAGAAAGCCTCCGTGACGCGGTGCTCGACCTCGCCGGTCGGATGCCGATCAGCGAAGTCACCGTCTCCTCGATCTGCGCAGCAGCGGGTGTCACCCGAGACACCTTCTACCGGCACGCGGAGAATCCTGTGCAGCTCCTCGCCGACGCGCTTTCCGCCGAGATCGATGCCGCCATGGAGATCCTGCCGCAGACGGATGCCATCGGCGATGGCGAACGGGCTCTCCTGGAGCACATCCGACGACGGGCTTCGGTGTACCGCGGGGCGATGCAGCCCCTGCTGGCCGCCCCCGTCCGCAGCAACCTGGAGGCATCCATCCGTTCCGGCCTGCTGCTGTGGGCCGAGCTGCACTCGGAGATCGTTCCGCCCGTGTTCGCGGCGGACGCGTCCGCGATGCGGATCGCTGTGGCATACGCCGCTGCGGGCACCGTGGGCGCGATCGAGGAGTGGCTGCGGAGCGACGACGACGACATCGACCGTGCCGTGAGGCTGATCCTCGCGGCGTCACCGGAGTGGTGGCTGCGATGACGGCCACCGGAGAAGGAGAGAGAAAACAATGAAGGCCGCACTGTTCCACGCCAAGGAAGATCTGCGCATCGAAGAGGTCCCCGAGCCCACCCCGGGACGAGGACAGGTCAAGCTGCGCAATGCGTATGCGGGGATCTGCGGATCCGATCTCCACGTCTACTACTCCCCCGAGGCCGCGGGGCTCGACCTCGACCACCCGCACCCCGTGACGGGCTCGACACTGCCCCAGATCCTCGGCCACGAGTTCTCCGGCACGGTCGTCGAGCTCGGCGAGGGCGTGACCGGCGTCGCGGTGGGCGACCGGGTGGCCGTCTGGCCCATCTACTACTGCGGCGAATGCCCCGCCTGCCGTCGCGGCATGTTCAACGCCTGCCAGAAGATCGGCTTCCACGGGCTCAGCTCCGACGGTGGCGGCATGGCGGAGTTCACGACCGTCGACGCGACAAAGCTGCACGTGCTGCCGGAGAACGTCGATCTGCGCATGGGCGCCCTCGTCGAGCCGATGTCGGTCGCGTGGCATGCGGTCTCCCGCAGTGGCGTCGAGTCGGGCGGTACCGCGCTCATCGCAGGCGCCGGACCGATCGGCATCGGCGTGTGGTTCGCCCTGCGGGCCCGCGGCGTCGAGCGTGTGCTCGTCTCGGAGCCCAGTGCGGAGCGTCGCGCGATCATCGCAGCCCTCGGCGCCACCGTGGTCGACCCGGTGAATGAGGATCTCGCCGCCGCCGTCGCCTCCTTGACGGACGGCGAAGGCGTCGACGTCGCCTTCGATGCGGCGGGAGTGGGCGCAGCCATCAGTTCGTCGCTGGCCAGCCTGGTCCCCGGCGGCCGCGTCGTGGTGGTCGCCATCCACGAGCGCACGATGGACTTCCTCCCCACGCAGCTGGTGATGGCCGAGACCGAGATCGCCGGCGCGCTCGCGTATCTTCCCGAGGACTTCGACGCCGTGATCGAGGCCATGTCCCGTGGGGTCTACGACACGACCGGCTGGGTGCAGGAGACCCCACTCGAGAACGTCGTCGACGCGATCCACGCGCTGCGCGGCGGTGCCGGGGCGAAGATCCTCGTGCACGCCGGCTGAGGCCGATCCGGGTGTCGGAGGGCGCGCGTAGTCTGCTTCGGTGCCGACGAAACGCGCCCTTCCGAGTCCCTGTGCGCTCTGCGGCAGCATGCAGGGACTAAGGATCGAGGGTGCCTGGTGCTGCGCCGATTGCGGGTGGCGCTACGGCGATGCCCCCGACCCCGACCTCCCTCTCCCCCGCGTCGATGTCGTCTACTACATCCGGTACGACGACCGGGTGAAGATCGGCACCAGCAGGCGTCCCCGACAGCGCCTCGCGAGCATCCGACACCAGGAGCTGCTCGCGTTCGAACGCGGCGACCGATCCATCGAGCAGCAGCGCCACCGGGAGTTCGCGCAAATACGCGAGGGCGGTGAGTGGTTCACCCTCACCCCTGATCTGCGGGCGCACGTGGCGGCACTCCGCCTTGAGGGCGACCCCTGGCTCCTGTACGCGCGCTGGCTCAGCCGTGCACTGCAGGGCGCCGACGAACTCCCCTAGACACGCAGGACGATGCCGGGCGGCTGCTTCGAGAAGTCCAGTCGCCCGGCATCGCGTCGGGAGTGGGTCAGGCGGTGGCGACGCGTCCTCGCGTGGTCGCCGGCTGCGGCTGCGAGAAGATCACGACGAGGATCACCGCGGCGCCCACGACGACGTGCGGGAGCCAGACGTTGAGGGCCTCGCCCGCGAAGCCGAAGATCCACGGCGACAGCGCGAGGAACAGGCTCGCGACGATATCGAACACGAGGTGGACCGGCATCGGAATGAAACCGAAGGGACCCCATTCATACTTCGTGAACAGGCTGTACACGATCAGCCCGACACCGAGGACGATGGGGATGATGACCGCCGCTCCGCCCACGCTCGCGAAGCCGAACAGCCAGGGCGCGGCGATCAATGCGATGCCGACGATGTAGTCGAGGGCTCCGTGGACCTTGGTGGGGATGAAACGCATGATTCCTCCTTGTATGTCGCCGCTGGATGCGACTCACCACTGGTTCGGCACCCGCGCCGGATCGGATTGGCCTGCCCCAGGCCGTCGGTGACGGATTGTGACGGCGCCGAGATATCGGCCATCGCGGGAATCGATAGATTCAGGAGCATGTGCTTCCCGTGCACATCACCCGACCTCCTGGAGCAAGATCATGACTTCTCGTCGCCGCGCCCTCGCGGGCAGCGCTCTCGTCCTCGCCAGCGCACTCCTGGTGACCGCCTGCAGCTCGTCCGGATCGGGTGAAGCGACCGAGACTGCCGCGGACGCTCCCAAGATCACGTTCCTCTACTCGCCGTACGCGGATTACGCGCCCTTCTTCCTCGCAGAGGAGAACGGGTACTTCGAAGACGCCGGTCTCGACGTCGAGCTGGTCGCGAAGGGCGGCAGCTCGGGTGAGACGTACCAGCAGGTCAGCACCGGCAACATCACCGCCGGCGGCGCGACCTGGGGTGCCGGTCTGTTCAACGCCACCAAGGCCGGTGCGTCGCTGTCGGTGATCGCCAGCGTGTCCCGCATCCCCGAGTCCGGCGCGAACCCGTCGCCGCTGATCGCTTCCGACGCCTCGGATGTGCAAGACGCCGCCGACCTGAAGGGCAAGAAGATCGGAATCCCCGGCGACGGCGGATTCGGCATCTACTCCGTCGCGCTCGCACTCGAGTCCGCCGGCCTGAGCGTCGACGACGTGGAGCTCGTGAACCTCAGCCCCGGCGACATCCCCGCCGCCCTCGCGAACGGTTCGGTGGATGCGAGCTGGTCGATCGAGCCGATCTCGTCCGCCGTCATCGCGCAGGGCATCGCGCACGAGCTGCTGCCCATCGACTACCAAGCGGGCGTCGAGCTGGGCGCCATGGTCTTCAACACCGAGTACGTCGAGAAGCACCCCGCCGCGGTCACCGCGTTCACCGCGGCCTACCTCAAGGCGGTCAACGAGCTCGAGGACGGCGGCTGGGACGACCCCGCCACGCAGGAGATCATCGCCGAGTACACCGATCTGCCGGTCGAGACGCTGACCTCCATCGCGCTCACCACGCAGGACCCGAGCGGCGCCATCGACTGGGAGGACGTCGCCCGGCAGGAGCAGTTCTTCCGGGACCGCGATGCGCTCGAGTTCGACGGCGACTCCGGCATCGAGGACATCTACCGCGCAGACATCCTGAAGGACGCGATCGCCCTGCAGGAGAGCGGCGACCTCGCCTCGTCGAAGAAATGAGCGGCCTCCGCGTCCAGGGGCTCTGGAAGGCCTACGCGAACGCCGACCGCAAGGACGAGCTTCTCGTCGCCCTCCAGGACATCGACCTGGAGATCGCCGACAACGAGTTCGTCTGTGTGCTGGGCCCGTCCGGTTGCGGGAAGAGCACTCTGCTCCGGCTCGCGGCGGGCCTCGAGAAGCCGAGTCTCGGCACGATCGAGACCTCGAGCCGTCCGTCGGTGGTGTTCCAGGAGCACGGCGTGTTCCCCTGGCTGACCGTCGCCCAGAACATCGGGTACCCGCTCAAACTGCGCGGTCTCTCTCGTGTGCAGCGCACCGAGCGGGTCGATCAGCTGCTCGACCTCGTCGGGCTCTCCGAGTTCGGCGGGTTCTACCCGGCGCAGATCTCCGGTGGGATGCGCCAGCGCACCTCGGTGGCCCGCGCGCTCGCTGATGACGGCGACCTGCTGCTCATGGACGAGCCCTTCGGAGCACTCGACGAGCAGACCAGGGTGACGCTGCAGCAGGAGCTGCTGCAGATCTGGGAGCGCACGTCGAAGTCCGTGATGTTCATCACCCACAGCGTCGACGAGGCGCTGATGCTCGCCGACCGCGTCGTCGTGATGTCTCATCGCCCCGGACGCATCATTGACGACATCGAGGTGCCGTTCGGTCGGCCGCGTGACATCGCCGGTCTTCGCCGCGACCCTCGCTACGGCGAGATCACGGCGCGGCTGTGGTCACTGCTGGAGAACTCGACGGAACAGGAGCTGGCGTCATGACGACGATCGCCGACCCGAAGATCGAGGCGCAGCTGAAGGAGGCGGTGCAGGCCGAACGCGGATCCGTGTGGGTGCGCAGGCTCGGCCCGTACACACCGCTGCTGATCCTCCTCGTCTGGGAGATCGCGAGCCGCACCGGCCTCCTCGATCCACGCTTCTTCCCCGCGCCGACCTCCATCATCGAGACGTTCTTCGAGCTGCTGGCCTCGGGAGTCCTGCTGGAGAACATCGGGATCACGCTGTCGCGCATCGCCGTGGGCTTCGTGCTGGGCGCGGTGCCCGGCATCATCCTCGGCATCCTGCTGGGTTCGGTGCGCACGCTGCGACTGCTCCTCGATCCGATCTTCTCGGCTCTGCTGCCGGTACCGAAGGTCGCGATCTTCCCGTTGCTGCTGCTGATCTTCGGCCTCGGCGAGACGAGCAAGTACGTCATCGTCGCGATCGGTGTGTTCTTCTATCTGCTCTTCAACACGCTGGGTGGTGTGATGCAAACGCCGCCGCTGCTGAACGACGTCGCCAACGCCAACGGCGCGACGCGGCTGCAGCGGTGGATGACCGTCTCGTTCCCCTATGCGCTGCCGTCGATCTTCACCGGCATCAAACTCGCCACGGGTGGAGCTTTCGTGATCATCGCGGCCTCGGAGTTCGTCGGTGCGAACAGCGGGCTGGGCTACATGATCTGGAGTTCGTGGGGGACGTTCGCGGTGTCGAAGATGTATGTCGGCATCGTCACGATCTCCGTGCTCGGCTACGGCGCGACCGCGCTCTGGGCTCTGCTCGAGCGGCGCGTCGTGCCGTGGGTCAAGTACTGAACGGCGGGACGTACACGATGGACCTCGATGCTCACGAGATGCTCTCCGATCTGCGCGCCGTGCTCCGGGCGGCGGCGCCGCACAGCGATCCGACCGATGTGGAGCTGGCGGCGTTCTGGCTGATCCAGGCTGAGCTGCTCGGCCTTCCCGAGTTCGGCATCCGGATGCTGGCGCGCGACCTCGAGCGGCTCGAAGGGCTCGATTCGGCGTCGGCGCCCGCCACGCCCTCGGGCGCCGATGACGCGCCGATCGGGTCCGTCGACGCGACCGGCGTGCCCGGAGTGGTCGCACTCGCCTCGGCCGTGCGGCGCGCCGCACGGAACGTCGAGGCGCACGGACTCGCCATCGTCGGCATCCGCGGTGCCGGCGCACTCGGCATCCTCGGACTCGCGGCCCGCGCGCTCGCCGCGCGCGGCGCTGTCGCCCTGCTCGCCGCGCAGTCACCGGCGACGGTCGCACCGTGGGGTGGACAAGCCGCCGCAATCGGCACGAATCCACTCGCCGTCGGAGTTCCCCGAGCCGATGCTCCCCCGCTCGTGGTCGACTACGCCACGTCGACGCTCACGCTCGCCGCGGTCCGCGAGGCTCGCGGCGCCGGCGTGTCCCTCCCGGAGGGCAGTGCGGTCGACGCGGCCGGTGAGCCCACCACGGATCCCGCCGCCGCCGCCGCTCTCCTCCCCGCGGGCCTCGTGGGGTCGCTCACCGGACTCGTGGTCGAGCTCCTGGCCGGTGTCGCCGTCGGCGGGCGGGTCACCGACCCCGCTGCCCCGTCCAGCAGAGGCGCGGTCCTCATCGCGTTCGATCCCGCTCGTGCGGGAGGCGCCGACATCGCGCAGGGCACGGCCGCACTGGATCGCGAGTGGCGCGGCGCCGGCGGCCACCTCCCCGCGCGCTTCGATGCGCTCGCGAGCAACCCGGCAGACCTTCCACACGCGATCCGCGTCTCCGAAGAGACAGCATCCTGGTTGCGCGCACGAACGTCGGAAGCACCCGGCACATGAGCGCCCTTGCATCCTTGACGCTCAGCGTGATTCCGCAGAACGGCCTCCTGACGGAACGTCGGGAAATCCGCATCAGCGGCGCAGTGCCGGGATCTCTGGTCACCGTGCGCGCGGTCACGGCGCGCGACGGTGGCGATTGGGCCGCCCAGGCCACCTTCCTCGCCGACGGCGACGGGGAGGTCGACCTCGGGACGCACGCTCCGGTGTCCGGCGACTACCGCGTGGCGGACTCGATGGGCCTGTTCTGGTCGCAGCGCCGCGAGGAGGGCACGACGGGATCCGCTGAGCCCATTGACGTTGCGCGTCCCCTGTCGACCGTCCTCACCGCCTGGGCCGAACCGGGGACCGGATACCTCGATCAACCCGGCGACGGTGCCGGCGCCGCAGAGATCGCCATCGAGGTGACCCAGCAGCTCAGCGGTGACGGCGTCGAGAGAGCCGAGGTCCGCTCGGGCGGGCTCGTCGGCACGCTGTTCCGCCCGCCGCACGACGGTCCTCTTCCCACCGTGATCGTGCTCAACGGTTCCGGCGGGGGCATCAACGAGGCTCGCGCCGCGCAGTATGCTTCCCGCGGCATACAGGCGCTCGCGCTCGGATACTTCCGGGCACCCGGTCTGCCCGACCACATCTCCCGCACACCGCTGGAGTACTTCGAGCACGCCCTCCGGTACGTCGTCTCCGAGCTCTCACCGCTCGGCGGGCGCCCGATCGTGAGCGGGCAGTCCCGCGGTGGCGAACTGTCCCTGCTGCTGGCCGCGACCTATCCCGACCTCGTCCTCGGGGTCGCCGCCTTCGTCCCCGCGGCGTTCGCCTTCGGAGCGCAGGGCGCCGCCGACCCCGCCGAAGGATGGAACGGCCCGACCTGGACGCGCGACGACGAACCGCTCGAGCATCTGTGGCACGACAACACCGGCGTGACCTGGCAGCCCTGGAACGACGAGCCCGCACCGACACGCCACCGCGACGTGTACATCGATGGCCTCCACGATCGCGACCTCGCCCGTGCGTCACGCATCCCGATCGAACGGTTTGCCGGCCCCGTCGCGTGCATCTCCGGGCTCGACGATCGCGCGTGGCCGTCCAGCATGGCATCGCGCATCGTGCTCGACACGCTGGCGAGACACGGGCATGCCGCGGAGCGCCTGCACCTCGACTACGAGGAGGCCGGGCACGGCATTGCGCTCCCCCACCTCCCCAGCACCGACATCGAACGCCTGCACCCGGTCTCCGGTGTGCGCTATTCGAACGGCGGCACGCCACGCGGCATCGCCATCGCCGGAGCCGACTCGTTCGAACAGGTCTGCGCGTTCATCCACCGCACGGCGGAACGCGCGGCGTCGTCCGCCGACAACGCACCCCACTCCCACGAAGAAGGACGGTAGTCATGCCCGCGAAGGAGCATTTGAAAGGCCAGTGGCGCGAGTGGCGTCATGCCCGCGTCTCGGAGCTCGCGCGCCCGTACGGCTGGACGGCGCTGGTCGCTCAGCACTGGCTCCGCGACGGCGACGACGGCCTCGTCCTCGACGGCCTTCCCGGCACATGGGGTGTGTCGGACGGCAAGGTCCTGTACACGCCGCCGACCGACGGTCCGAACCTCGCGGTCGACGGCGAGTACCCCACCGGCACCGTCGAGATCGTGCCCGGGCGCAACCAGACCTACGGCCACGGGCGCAGCGTCCCCGTCTACTCCGGGGTGAGCGAGGTCGAGACCATCCCGCGCACGACCGACGACGGCGACCGCATCTTCGCGGTGCGGGTGCGCGACCCCCGCGAATCCGCACGCAAGGACTTCTCCGGCCTCGCGGCCTACGACTACGACCCGGCCTGGCGCATCCCCGCCCGCTTCACGCCCGCCGTGCGCGAGGACGTCGAGCAGGTCACGGTCGAGACCGGGGTTCGCGAGACCACGGCGCGCATCGGGACGCTGGCGTTCGAGCACGGTGGCCGCACGTATGAGCTCGCACTGATCGGCAAGGATGCCGCGTACGGCGTGCAACCCGTCGCGCACATCCGCGACCTGACGAGCGGGAAGACGACGTACGGTGCCGGACGGGTCGTCGAGCTGCAGTTCGCGGACGAGACGGGTCAGGAGATCGACCACATCGACTTCAACTATCTGACCGCGCTCCCCTGTGCGTTCACGAACTTCGTCACCTGCCCCCTCCCGCCGAGCCAGAACCACCTGGACTTCGAAGTGGCGGCGGGCGAGAAGAAGCCGGATATCGACATCGACCGGGTGCTGACCTTTCAGAGCACCTGACCCCGCTCTGCGAGGGGCCGCGACGACCCACGGCCCAGTCCCAGCGAGCACTGCTACGGTGAGGGTGTCGGCATCTTGCCGACATCAGGGAAGACTTCTCGTCGACCAACGGGCCTTCTGGGTCATTTCGTTCTCCGTCGCCTCCTCTGTGCGAGCCCGAGGAGCGTCATGCCCACCCCGTCAGTTCCCTCTTCCATCGACCCCGCGCACGCCTGGGCGGAGCCCATCGCGCTCCCGGTCGGCACCACGGCGATCGTGTACTGCGAAGGCCAGTTCGGCGAGCAGGACGGCAAGACCGCGAACGGACTCGTCCGCCACTCCGAGAAGTACGAGATCCTCAGCGTCATCGACAGCACGCACGCCGGCGCGGACGCCGGGATGCTGTTGGACGGCACCGCGAACGGCATCCCGATCCTCGGCGGCCTCGCCACGGCGATCGCACACGCCGGCCACGTCCCGGACTACCTGATCTGCGGAGTCGCTCCCGCCGACGGGCTGCTCTCGGCCGACCAGCGCACCGTGCTGCTCGACGGCATCGCCCGTGGCATGCACATCATCAACGGGCTCCACGAGTTCCTCACGGACGACGCGGAGTTCGTCGCCGCCGCCCTGCTCGCCGGGGTGACCATCACCGACATCCGCCGCCCCAAGGACAAGAAGGATCTCCACCTCTTCTCCGGGCGCATCTTCGACGTGACCTGCCCGCGCATCACCATCCTCGGCACCGACGGCGCGATCGGCAAGCGCACCACGGCCACGATCCTCGTTCGTGCGCTCAACGATCGCGGCATCCATGCCGTCATGGTCGGCACAGGACAGACCACGATCATCCAGGGCGGTCGTTACGGCGTCGCGCTCGACGCACTCGTGCCGCAGTTCTGCTCGGGCGAGGTCGAGAACCAGGTGGTCGCCGCGTTCGAGGGCGAGCACCCCGACGTGATCATCGTCGAAGGCCAGGGCGCGCTCAGCCACCCGGCGTACATCACTTCGGCGCACATCCTCCGCGGAAGCCAGCCCGAGGGAGTGATCGTGCAGCACGCGCCGGGTCGCACTGTCCTGGGCGACTTCCCGATGGTCGCGATGCCGACCGTCACGAGCGAGATCGCCCTGATCGAGGCCTTCGCCGACACTCGCGTGATCGGCGTGACCGTGAACCACGAGAACCTCTCCGCGGATCAGCTGGCCGGGGCGATCGACGAGATCGAACTCGACACGGGCCTGCCGGCGACCGACCCGCTGACGCGACCGCTGTCCGAGCTCGTCGAGATGGTGCTCCAGGCGTTCCCCGCGCTCACCCCGCGACAGACCACCCGTACAGCCGCGTGAGAGCGGCTCCGACCCGGTCGTAGCGGCGCCTGTCGAGGACGGCGGCCTCCCGCCGCAGTCCTCGCTCGTGCACGCTGTACAGCTGCTCCACGTCGACCCACGACTCGCGCCCCTGGGAATCCCACGCGCCCGTGCCGATCGACAGGTAGTCGCGGTCGCCGTCGTGCGGTTTGCTCGTCATCCGTACGGCGTACACACGGTCCGCCGATTCGCGTCCGATCACGAGAACGGGGCGATCCTTGCCGCGTCCGTCGTTCTCCTCGTACGGGACCCAGGTCCAGACGATCTCACCCGCATCCGGAGCTCCATCCCGCTGGGGGGAGTATGCGACCTGGAGGTCGCGGATCCGGCCCGGATCGATGCGTACGGTCTCGGTGCCGCGGTCGTGCGCCGGCCCCACCGAGGGAACGGATGGGGTGCGCTCCTGGGATGTGCGCAGACGCGCGTCCGGGCGTCTCGGATCTGTCGTCCGCGACGCCCGGCCGGACCCCACTGCTTTGAGCAGGATGTCCACGAGTGCTGTCAGGATGCCGTTGGTCTTGCTCACACGGTCACCCTAACCGCAGATCATGCGTCGGCGAGTGCGTATCCCTCCTCGCCGTGCACGACCTGGTCGACACCGGCGATCTCGTCCTCGTTCGTGACACGGAACCCGATCGTCTTCTCGATGGCGAAGCCGATGATGAAGGCGACCACGAAGGAGTAGATCAGGACACCGAGCGCCGCGATGACCTGCACCGCGAGCTGACGTGCGTCGCCGCCGACGAACAGGCCGGTCTCGCTCGCGAAGAAGCCGAGGTACAGGGTTCCGATGAGTCCGCCGACGAGGTGGATGCCGACCACGTCGAGCGAGTCGTCGAAGCCGAGGCGGAACTTCAGCTCGATAGCCAGGGCGCAGACCACGCCGGCGAGGGCGCCGAGCAGCAGTGCCCAGCCGGGCGTCAGGTTGGCGCACGCCGGGGTGATGGCGACGAGACCCGCGACCGCACCGGACGCGGCGCCGACCGAGGTGGGCTTGCCGTCCTTGATCTTCTCCACCAGGATCCAGCCGAGGATCGCCGCAGCCGTGGCGCCGAGGGTGTTCAGACCGATGAGTCCGACGCCGCCCATGTCCTCCGCGAGCCACTCCGCACCGGCGTTGAAGCCGAACCAGCCGAACCACAGCAGTGCGGCGCCGAGCAGCGTCAGCGGCACGTTGTGCGGCTTGAGGATGCCCTTCTGGAAGCCGATGCGCTTGCCGAGGACCAGTGCCAGCGCCAGAGCGGCCGCACCGGCGTTGATATGCACCGCGGTACCACCGGCGTAGTCGATCACGCCGATGCCACTGTCTTCGCCGAAGAGCGTGGTGCCGAGGTTCATGATCCAGCCGCCACCCCAGACCCACGCGGCGACCGGGAAGTAGCCGACCGTGGCGAAGATGCCGGCGAAGATCAGCCAGCTGCCGAACTTGGCGCGGTCCGCGATCGCGCCGGAGATCAGCGCGACGGTGATGATCGCGAAGGTCGCACCGTAGGCGACGCCGAGGAGGGCGACGTTCGATCCCTCACCGGACGCCAGGCTGGAGAGCCCGAAGTCGGCGAACGGGTTGCCGGCGAAGGCGGTCGGGCTGTCGACGGCGCTCATCGAGAAGCCGAAGAGAATCCACAGCACGGCGACAAGACCGATCGAGCCGAAGCTCATCATCATCATGCTGACGACGCTCTTCGCCTTGACGAGACCGCCGTAGAAGAAGGCGACGCCGGGCGTCATGAGCAGGACCAGCGCTGTCGCGGTGATCGCCCACGAGATGTTGCCGGGAGCATCCATAGGAAAACCTCACATCCGAAGTAATTGAGAGCTTCAGTGTGACGACGCGCCGTTTCGCGCATGCGTGAGGTTTGTTTCCCCGCTGTTACAGGGCCGTCCCTGGTGTGAACATCGCGTTACGCGGGCCTTGGGGGTTACGCAGAATGCGTCAGGGCGTTGAGTCGGGAGACTGCACGCAGGTACTTCTTGCGGTATCCGCCGGCGAGCATCTCGTCAGAGAACACCGAGTCGAGGCTCAGGCCGGTCGCGATGATCGGTAGCTGCGCGTCGTACACGCGATCCACGAAGGCGACGAACCGCAGGGCCTCGGACTGGTCGGTGAGCTGACGCACGCCGCGCAGCCCGACCTGGCCGAGTCCCTCGATCAGACGGATGTAGCGCGACGGGTGCACCTGGGCCAGGTGGCGGATCAGGTCGTCGAACCGGTCGTCTGACGCTGCGCTCCCCTGCGCGGCTGCGGCCGATGCGGCCTCATACGCGTCGTCGTCGAGCACCACGGCGTGCCCGTCGAGCGCGCGCTGACGGAAGTCGACCCCGTCGATGCGCAGCGTCTGGAAGCTGTCGGACATGGCGTGGATCTCGCGGAGGAAGTCCTGCGCCGCGAAGCGTCCCTCACCGAGGGCGTTCGGCGGGGTGTTGGAGGTGGCGGCGAGGCGGGTCCCCGTCGGCACGAGTTCGCCGATCAGACGGGTCATCACCATCGTGTCGCCCGGATCGTCGAGTTCGAACTCGTCGATGCAGAGGAGGTCGGCGCCCTTGAGCAGGTCGACCGTGTTCTTGTAGCCGAGCGCCCCGACCAGAGCGGTGTACTCGATGAACGAGCCGAAGTACTTCCGGCGTGCCGGCATCGCGTGGTAGATCGATGCGAGCAGGTGGGTCTTGCCGACGCCGAACCCGCCGTCCAGATACACGCCCGGCTTGAGCTCGGGTTCCTTCTTCGCGCGGCTGAAAAATCCGCCGCGTTTGACCGGGGCTCCGCTACCGGAGAAGCGCATCAGCGTCTCCTTCGCCTCCTCCTGGGACGGATAGGCGGCATCCGCCCGGTAGCTGTCGAACGTCGCGGTGTCGAACTGAGGCGGCGGCACCAGGCTCGCGAGCATCTCCGGTCCGGTGACCGTCGGCTGACGCTCGGTGAGGTGCACGATTCCGGTGCGGCTGGTCGGGTCGGTCATCACGGTCCTGAATCGGGTGCTTACCTGTGTCGAAGTCTTACGAATCGGGCGCAGGGTGCTCGGCGGGGATCTATCGTCGAAGGGACGGATCAACACTACGCCGTCTGCACACGCACCCTCGCCCGCTCAACGCTTCGGAGATCCCATGGCCATCGAGTTCGATTCCTCCTCCCCCCGGTTCGCCGAGTACGCCGAGCCCGGTCGGCTCGTCACCACGCAGTGGCTCGCCGAACGGCTGGGAACGCCGGGACTCGTGGTGGTCGAGTCGGATGAGGACGTGCTGCTGTACGAGACGGGCCACATCCCCGGCGCGGTCAAGGTCGACTGGCACACCGAGCTCAACGATCCCGTCGTGCGCGATTACGTCGACGGCGAAGGCTTCGCCGCGCTGTTGAGCCGCAAGGGCATCGAACGCTCCGACACCATCGTCATCTACGGCGACAAGAACAACTGGTGGGCCGCGTATGCCCTGTGGGTGTTCTCCCTCTTCGGCCACGAGGACGTCCGTCTGCTCGACGGCGGCCGCGACCGCTGGATCGCCGAGGGTCGCGAGCTGACCCGCGAGCCCGCGAACCGCCCTGCCACCGAGTACCCGGTCGTGGAGCGCGACGACTCCGTCATCCGCGCCTACAAGGAAGATGTGCTCGCGCACATCGGCAACCCGCTGATCGATGTGCGCTCGCCCGAGGAATACAGCGGAGAGCGCACCACGGCTCCCGCCTACCCCGAGGAGGGGGCGCTGCGCGCCGGCCACATCCCTACGGCGCAGAGCGTGCCGTGGGCGAAGGCCGTGGCCGAGGACGGCGGATTCCGCAGCCGCGCCGAGCTCGACGCCATCTACCGCGAGGGCGCCGGTCTCAAGGACGGCGATGACGTCGTCGCCTACTGCCGCATCGGTGAGCGGTCGAGCCACACCTGGTTCGTGCTCAAGCACCTGCTCGGCTTCGAGAATGTGCGCAACTACGACGGCTCGTGGACGGAGTGGGGCAGCGCGGTGCGGGTGCCGATCGTCACCGGGGCAGAGCCGGGATCCCTCTGAACGTGGGACAATGACAGGGATGAGCGCGAGCGAAGTTCCTGAAGCACTGGCCGAGATCCGCGACGGTTTCCTGGAGACCCCGGAGTCCGATCGGCTCCTGCTGCTGCTCGAATACTCGGACGAGCTTCCCGACGTCTCCGACGAGGTCGCCGCCCACCCCGAGATGTACGAGCGGGTCGCGGAGTGCCAGTCCCCCGTGTACATCCACATTGAGGTGAACGACGACATCGTCACGATGCACGCCACGGCGCCCCCGGAGGCTCCGACCACGCGCGGTTTCGCGAGCATCCTGGTGCAGGGTCTCACCGGACTCACCGCCGACGAGGTCCTCGCGATCCCGAACGACTACCCGCAGTCGATCGGTCTCACCAAGGCGGTCTCACCGTTGCGGATCGGCGGCATGACGGGAATGCTTATGCGCGCGAAGAACCAGGTCATTCAGAAGCGCTGAGCCCCTGGGCGTCGAGCCAGTCGGTGATGGCCGTGCTCCACCCGGTCTCGTCGTAGTTCCAGAGCTTCGTGTGCCGGGCGACGGTGAACCTCGGCATCGTGACGAGGTCGGGGCGTGCCTCCTGCAGCGCGTGCGAGGAGTCGGCGGGCACGAAGCCGTCGTCGTCACTGTGCAGGATGAGGATCGGTGCGGTCAGCTCGTCGGCCCGGGCCACCATGTCGAGGCGGTCGAACAGGATCGGCTCGTCGGCGCCGCTCAGGCGTGCGGTGAGCGGCGACTGCAGCGCGCCCATCGCGAGAGCCGGCAACGGCGCACGCACTCCGGCCATCCGGGCCTGGAACCGCAGCACCGTCCGCCAGTCGACGACCGGGGACTCGAGGATGATCCCCGCGATGCGGTCGCGGTGCCCGGAGGTGACAGCGGCCTGCAGCGACACGGCGCCGCCCATCGACCAGCCCATCAGGATCACGCTCTCGGCGCCGTGGCGGAGCGCGTAGGCGATCGCGGCATCGACGTCCCGCCATTCCGATGCGCCCAGCGCATAGGCACCGGCCCTCGTGCGGGGCGCCTCGCCGTCGTTGCGGTACGACACGACGAGGTTGGGCAGACCGGCGGCATGCAGCACCGGCACGGCCCGCAGGCACTCCGCACGGGTGGCCCCGCGCCCGTGCACCTGGATCACCCAGGTCGATGACGACGCAGGGAAGTACCAGGCGGGGCAGGGACCTGCAGGAGAACCGATCAGCACGTTCTCCCAGCGCAGATGAAGCTCACTGGGCGACGAGTAGTAGTACCCGCTGAAAGAGGCTGCCCGGTCCACGCGCGAACCGGGTTCGATCTGGGTGAGCAGCTTGCGGCGCACACTCCTCGCGTCGGCGCTGAGCACGGCGCCGAGCTTGACGTAGCCGTAGGTTCCGGTGGTGAAGAGGCCGTATCGTCCGGGCAGCTCGGTGTCGAGGGTGCGCTGCAGCTCGATCGTCTGGGCTCCGGTGTCGACGGCCAGGATCTCCGTGTCTGTCGGGCGGCGCATGGGCGTGACCACCCGTCGGGCGACGGCGAACACGAGAAATGCGAATGCGGCTCCGAAGGCGAGCAGGGCAGGGACAAGGAGCGTAACGGCGTGCCTGAGACTCTTCATCGCTTCCTGACTCTAGCCTGTTGCCGTGACCGCACACCCCGAAGCCGGGACACCCTTCGACAGCGCTGTGGCTGAGCTGCGCGAGACCGCGTTCCGCGATGACATCACGGTGCGCGAGATCGCCACCCCCCAGGGCCTCGCTCCGTTCGCCCTCGCGCTCTCCGCCGACGTTCGACCGGAAGACCACGGGGAGTCCGTGTACGGCACCGGTCGGTTCGTCCTGCTGCACGATCCCGACGAGCCGGGCGCGTGGGGAGGGTCATGGCGCATCGTCATCTTCGCGCAAGCGCCGCTCGAGACCGAGATCGGCACCGACCCGCTTCTCGCCGACGTGACGTGGTCCTGGCTGGTCGATGCACTCGACTCCCGCGATGCCGTCTATCACTCGGCATCGGGCACCTCGACGAAGACTCTGTCGAAGGGTTTCGGAGGGCTCGCCGTCGAAGGCGACGGTGCCCAGATAGAATTGCGGGCGTCCTGGACTCCGGAGGGCCCGTTCCGACCGCACGTCGAAGCATGGGCCGAGCTGGTCGGAATGCTGGCGGGGCTTCCGCCCGGCTCCGAGGGCATCGCCGTGATCGGCGCGCGAAAGGCTGTACGTGACTGAATACTCCGTGATCTCGGATGCTGAGGAGTTCCGCGCGGCGTGCGCTGTGCTCGCCGCCGGCACCGGCCCCGTCGCCGTGGACGTCGAACGTGCGTCCGGTTTCCGCTACTCGCAGCGGGCCTACCTCGTGCAGGTCTTCCGTCGCGACGCAGGCGTCTTCCTCTTCGACCCGCCGGCGATCGGCGACTTCGCCCCGCTCCAGGAGGCGATCGGCGATGTCGAGTGGGTACTCCACGCCGCCAGCCAGGACCTGCCATCGCTGCGCGAGCTGCACCTCGAGCCGCCGGTGATCTTCGACACCGAGCTGGCCTCCCGACTGCTCGGCCATGAGCGCGTCGGACTCGGCGCCGTCGTCGAGGACACGTTGGGCATCGTCCTCAAGAAGGAGCATTCGGCATCCGACTGGTCGACCCGTCCGCTGCCGGACTCGTGGCTCGAGTACGCCGCGCTCGACGTGCTGCACCTGATCGATGTCCGCGACATCCTCGTCCAGGAGCTGGAGGAGCAGGGCAAGACCGCTTTCGCCGCCGAGGAGTTCGCCGCAACCCTCGCTCGTGCCCCCAAGCCGCCGCGCGAGGATCCCTGGCGTCGACTCAGCGGACTGCACCAGGTACGCGGCTCCCGCAACCTCGCCGTGGCCCGCTCCCTCTGGCAGGCCCGAGAGACCTACGCGCAGGCTCAGGACGTCTCTCCCGGCAGGCTCGTGCCCGACCGCTCACTGGTCGCGGCTGTCATGGCGAATCCGACGTCGAAGCAGGCGCTCGCCGGAGTCAAAGAGTTCCAGGGCCGCGCCAGCCGCAGCCAGCTCGACCGCTGGTGGCAGGCGATCGTCGACGGCCGCGCGTCGGAGGACCTGCCCCGCGAGCGCGTACCGAGCGACACCCTCCCGCCGCCGCGCGCCTGGGCCGACCGGAACCCTGAGGCCGATGCCCGCCTGAAGGCTGCGCGTCCCGTCGTCGAAGCGGTTGCCGAAGAGCTGGGCATGCCCACCGAGAACCTGCTCACGCCCGAGTACCTGCGTCGCGTCGCGTGGGACCTTCCCGGTGAGACTCCGGAAGAGATCGCCGCAGCCCTCGCCGCACTCGGCGCTCGCCCCTGGCAGATTGCACAGACTGCACAGAAGATCGCGGACGCCTTTGTAGAGGCGGCGCAATCGCCCGACACCACCCCGGCGGACGCTTCGTAGGTTCGACCCAACCGATTCCTCCCTGTTTCGCGGGCTTCATAGACTGAGGCCACGCACTAACTTGGAGGCAGAGTGGCCGAGATCTCGGACGTCTTCTTCGTCGATGGAGTGCGCACCCCTTTCGGGCGCGCCGGCGAAAAAGGCATGTACTGGAACACCCGCGCGGATGACCTCGCCGTGAAGGCGACCATCGGCCTGATGGAGCGCAACGCTGCCGTCCCGGCCGACCGCATCGATGACGTGGCGATCGCCGCGACGAGCCAGACCGGCGACCAGGGCCTCACCCTCGGCCGATCGGTGGCGATCCTCGCCGGGCTTCCGCAAACGGTCCCTGGACTCGCCGTCGAGCGCATGTGCGCCGGCGCGATGACCAGCGTCACCACGATGGGCGCCTCGATCGGCGTCGGCATGTACGACTTCGCCCTCGCCGGCGGGGTCGAGCACATGGGGCATCACCCGATCGGCGGCAACGCCGACCCGAACCCGCGCTTCGTCGCCGAGAAGATGGTCGACCCGGGGGCCCTCAACATGGGTGTCACCGCCGAGCGCATCTTCGACCGTTTCCCGCACCTCACCAAGGAGCGGTCCGACCGGTTCGGGATGCTCAGCCAGCACAAGGTGCAGGCCGCCTACGATGCCGGCAAGATCCAGCCTGACCTCGTGTCCGTGGCCACCAAGGGTGCCGACGGTGCCTGGGGCCTTGCCACCGAGGACGAGGGTCGTCGCCCGCAGACCACCATGGAGGACCTCGCGGCTCTCAAGACGCCGTTCCGTCCGCACGGGCGCGTCACCGCGGGCACCTCCTCCCCCCTCACCGACGGCGCGACGATGTCGCTGCTCGCCGGCGGTGGCGCGGTGAAGGAGTTCGGGCTTGCACCGAAGATGCGGATGGTCTCGTTCGCCTTCGCCGGTGTGCAGCCGGAGATCATGGGCATCGGCCCGATCCCCTCGACCGAGAAGGCCCTCAAGAAGGCCGGTCTGACGATCGCCGACATCGGCCTGTTCGAGCTCAACGAGGCCTTCGCCATCCAGGTGATCTCGCTGCTCGACCACTTCGGCATCGCCGACGACGACCCCCGCGTGAACCAGTGGGGCGGCGCGATCGCGCTCGGGCACCCGCTCGCGGCATCCGGTGTGCGTCTGATGATCCAGCTCGCGGCGCAGTTCGCCGAGCGCCCCGACGTCCGCTACGGTCTGACCGCCATGTGCGTCGGCCTCGGCCAGGGCGGCTCGGTCATCTGGGAGAACCCGCACTACAACGGCAAGAAGAAGAAGTGAGCGCCAACGTGACGAACTACGACGACATCGACTTCTCCCCCATCCAGGCGCTCACCGAGGGCGAGGTCATCACCCAGTCGCCCGTGCGCGACATCCGCCTGGCCTCGGGCAAGGTGCTCGCCCTGATCACGCTCGATAACGGTCGGGACCACACGCGCCCGAACACGCTGGGTCCGGCGACTCTCACGCAGCTGGGCGAGACCCTCGACGGTCTCAAGGCACGTGCGGCAGCCGGCGAGATCCAGGCCGTCGGCATCACCGGCAAGCAGTACATCCTCGCCGCCGGTGCTGATCTGTCCGACATCAGCAAGGTGGGCTCTCGCGACAACGCGCGCCTGATCGCGCAGCTGGGTCACAAGGTCCTCGGCAAGCTCGGCGACCTCGGTGTGCCGTCGTTCGCCTTCGTGAACGGCCTCGCCCTGGGCGGCGGCCTGGAGATCGCGCTGAACTCCAGCTACCGCACGGTCGATTCCTCCGCCGCGGCCGTCGCACTCCCCGAGGTCTTCCTCGGCATCATCCCCGGCTGGGGTGGCGCCTACCTGCTGCCGAACCTGATCGGCATCGAGAACGCCCTCGAGGTCGTCATCTCGAACCCGCTCAAGCAGAACCGGATGCTGAAGCCGCAGCAGGCATTCGACCTGGGTGTCTTCGACGCGATCTTCCCCGCGGCGAACTACCTCGAGAACTCCCTGTCCTGGGCAGACGCTGTTCTCGGCGGTAAGAAGGTCGAGCGCAAGAACGAGCCGGGCAAGATCGAGCGCCTCACCAAGTGGCCGATCGCGATCAAGATGGCGCGCGGGATGCTCGAGTCGAAGATCGGCACCGTGCCGAAGTCGCCCTATGCCGCGCTCGAACTGCTCGACAAGGCGAAGAGCGGTACGAAGGCCGAAGGCTTCGCCCGCGAGGACGAGGCGCTGGCTGAACTCGTGACCGGCGACCAGTTCGCCGCCTCGATGTACGCCTTCGACCTGGTGCAGAAGCGCGCGAAGCGACCCGTCGGCGCTCCCGACAAGCAGCTCGCGAAGAAGGTCACCAAGGTCGGCATCATCGGTGCGGGACTCATGGCGAGCCAGTTCGCGCTGCTCTTCGTCCGCAAGCTCCAAGTGCCCGTGCTCATCACCGACCTGGATCAGGCACGCGTCGACAAGGGCGTCGCGTACATTCACGAGGAGATCGGCAAGCTCGAGGCCAAGGGCCGTCTGGACTCCGACTCGGCCAACAAGCTGCGCGCACTCGTCACCGGCACCACCGACAAGAGCCTCTACGCGGACTGCGACTTCGTCATCGAGGCCGTGTTCGAAGAGGTCGGCGTCAAGCAGCAGGTGTTCGGTGAGATCGAGCAGATCATCGCCGACGATGCGATCCTCGCGACCAACACGTCGTCGCTGTCGGTCGAGGAGATCGGCTCGAAGCTCGCACACCCCGAGCGTCTGGTGGGCTTCCACTTCTTCAACCCCGTCGCGGTGATGCCGCTGATCGAGATCGTGAAGACACCGACGACGTCCGAGGCGGCGCTGTCGACCGCCTTCGTCGTGGCGAAGAACCTGGGCAAGAATGCGGTCCTCACCGCCGACGCGCCCGGCTTCGTCGTGAACCGTCTGCTCGCCAAGGTCATGGGCGAGGCCGCTCGTGCGGTCTACGAAGGCACGCCGATCGCGGACGTCGAGAAGGCGTTCGGCCCGCTCGGTCTGCCGATGGGGCCGTTCCAGCTGATCGACCTGGTCGGCTGGAAGGTCGCCGCCCATGTGCAGGACACCATGGTGCAGGCGTTCCCCGACCGGTTCTATGCGAATGAGAACTTCCACGCTCTCGCCGAGCTCGACGCGGTCGTGGAGAAAGACAAGGGAGGGCGCGTCGTCGGCTGGAGCAAGCAGGCCGAGAAGGTGCTGAAGCCCGCCGTCGGCAACACCCCGGCAACGGCTGCGACGATCCTCCAGCGCGTACAGGACGGTCTGGCTCAGGAGATCAAGCTGATGCTCGACGAGGGCGTCGTGCCCGAGGTCGAAGACATCGACCTCTGCCTGATCCTCGGCGCCGGATGGCCGTTCATCGATGGCGGGGCCTCCCCGTACCTCGACCGCGAGGGTGCCTCCGAGCGGGCCTTCGGCGGCTCGTTCCACACTCCGCAGATCCGCGGCGTCGAGCACCGCTGATCGCGGCGCCAGTCCGAGAAAGCGCCCCTCTCGACTCCTTGCGAGTCGGGAGGGGCGTCTCTTCGTCAGGCGGCGCGGTCGGACTGCCCAGGGCGCAGGTCGTCTTCCCCGCGACGGGGCCAGTGCGAGAGGGCCCTCTCGGCGAGGGCAGTGATCGTGAGGGAGGGGTTGACCCCGGGGTTCGCGGGCACCGCCGCCCCGTCGACGACGTGCAGCTGCGGGTGGCCCCAGACGCGATGGTACGGATCGATGACGCCCCGCTCCGGTGAATCGGAGATCACGGCCCCGCCGAGGAAGTGCGCGGTGAGCGGGATACCGAACACCTCCGGCCACGACCCGCGCGGCTCGGCAGCGACGCCGCTGGAGCTCTCGATGCGCGCCGCGATCGCCGCTGCCGCCCGGTGCGCCTGGGGCAGGTGACTCGGGTTCGGCTCACCGTGTCCCTGGGCGCTGGTCATCACGTTCCGTCCGAAGCGTCGACGGAGCGACAGGGTGAGGGAGTTGTCGGCGGTCTGCATCACGAGGGCGATGATGCCGCGCTCGCTCCAGCGGTGCAGATTCCCGAGTCGGAGCTGCCGCACCGGGGAGCGGAGCACCCGCCCCACGAGGCTGCCCCATCGCGCCGCGAGGCCTCGATCCCCCGGAACCAGAGCGGTCGCGAGCGCCCCCATGAGGTTCGAACCGGGACCGTAGCGGACGTTCTCGACGTGGGTGCGGTCATCCACGTGGAACGAAGTCGTGATCGCGACGCCGCGGGCGAGGTTCAAGGATTCCGGTACCTCCACCGCAACAGCGCCGTCGAGGGCTTCGGAGTTCGTGCGGGTGAGCTGACCCAGGGCATCCGAGATCCGGGGCAGCGCACCGGATGCCTTCATGCGGTGCAGCAGCTGCTGGGAACCCCAGGTGCCTGCGGCGAGCACCACCTGCTGTGTTGTCACCGTCCGGCGCGCCGGACGCAGCCAGGCGCCGCTGCGCTGGGTGGTGACGGCGAACCCGCCGGCCGGCAGCTCTCGTACTTCGGTGACGGTCCGCAACGGTTCGATCACCGCACCGCGCCGCTCTGCCAGTGCGAGGTAGTTCTTCATCAGAGTGTTCTTCGCGCCGACGCGGCACCCGACCATGCAGTTGCCGCACAGCGTGCATCCTGTGCGCTCCGGGCCCTCGCCGCCGAAGAACGGATCAGCGGTACGCTCTCCCGGCTTCCCGAACCACACACCCACCGGGGCGTGCCGGAAGGTCGAGCCGACCCCCAGGTCGTCGGCAGCGCCCGCCATGATCCGCTCGACGGGTCCGGTGTGCGGGTAGTGCTCCACCACGCCGAGCATCCGCTTCGCGGTGCGGTAGTGCGGCGACAGCTCGGTTTCCCAGTCGGCGATGCCGCGCCACTGCGGGTCTTCGAAGAACGCCGTACCGGGCTCGTACAGCGTGTTGGCGTAGTTGAGGGAGCCACCGCCCACACCGGCGCCGGCCAGGATCATCACGTGCGGCAACCGATGGATGCGCTGGATGCCGAAGCAGCCGAGAGCCGGAGCCCAGAGGTATCGCCGCAGGTTCCAGCTGGTCTTGGCGAAGTCCTCGTCCTCGAAGCGTCGGCCGGCCTCGTACACACGCACCCGATAGCCCTTCTCCCGCAGGCGCAGCGCGGCCACTGATCCGCCGAACCCGGAGCCGACGATCACGACGTCCTCATCGAACTCAGTCATCGTTCTCCCCCGGAACCATCATCGTCAGCGCTCCGGGCAGCACCGAGATCGTGCATTCGTCCTCGCCGATGCGCTCGCCGTCCGCATAGACGACGAGGCCCGGGGCGGACACGGTCAGCGTCCGAGCCCGGCGATGCATGACCTCCGGTCGATTCAGATGCGTCCCCCGCAGCAGCAGCGGGAAGAGGCGCAGCAGACGCAGCCGCCCGAGCGGTGCCACGTGCACGACGTCGAGCAGTCCGTCGTCGGGCACCGCACCCGCGCAGATCGGCATGCCGCCACCGTAGCTCGATGTGCTGCCGGCGGCGATGAGCGTGCCGGGTGAGCGCAGGGGATCTTCGCCGTCGACGGCGAGCATGAAGTCCATCGGCCGTAGGCGGACGAGCTCGATGAGCAGCGCCAGGTAGTAGCGCGGGGCACCGTGCGGCCAGCGCAGCCGGTTGGTGCGGTCGCTGACCTTGGCATCGAAACCCAGGGCAGCGATCGTCAGGAACTTGCGCGCTCCCGCGACGGTGCGCACTTCGCCGACGTCGATCGCACGGTGCACGCCCGTGAGCGCGAGTTCCGCGGCGTCTGCGGCATCGCCGCGAGGAAGGCCGAGCGCACGGGCGAGGTCGTTCCCCGTGCCCGCCGGCACCAGGACCACCGGGACGGTCGATGCGCACACGATGTCGAGCACCCCCGACAGGGTCCCGTCGCCGCCCACCACCACCAGCGCGCGCGGATCGTCCGCGAGGGCGGTGACCGCGAGTCGGGCGGTGTCGGCAGCGGATCCGCCCGCGTAGGTGCGCACGTCGACCCCTCGCCCGCGCAGGTGCAGGACGGCCGCCTCGGCGGCTCTCCCTCCCCGTCCCTTGCCGGAGAACGGATTCGCGAGCACCGCGATGTGCTCGACCACGTCAGCGGGTCCGTTCGAGGGGGATCACGGCGCCCGGGTTCAGGATGCCCGTGGGGTCGAGTTCGCGTTTGATCGCCGAGAGGATGCGCATGCCGGTCTCGCCGATCTCCTGACTCAGCCAGGGTGCGTGATCTCGGCCCACCGCGTGATGGTGGCTGATCGTGCCGCCGGCGGCGATGATCGCGTCGTTGACCCGCGCTTTGACAGGTTCCCAGACCCCGAGCGGGTCGGTGCGGATGCCGGCGAGCACCGTGAAGTACAACGAGGCTCCGGTCGGGTATATGTGCGACACGTGGCACATGACGTAGGACTTCGCTCCGGCGGCGGAGAAACCATCCTTCAGCGCGATCTCGACGGCGGATCGCAGCGCGTGCAGGTTCGACCAGGTCGTGGCGGTCTCCAGCGTCTCGCAGAACACCCCGACGTCGAGCAGCGAGTCCCGCAGATAGGGGCCGTCGAACCGACTCCGCAGCCACTCCTCCGCCGCGCTCTCCCCCGCCGAGGTGCCGCCGGCCGCGGCGAGATGGGCACTCGTCCTGGCGCGGCGCTCGGCGATCTCCTCGCCCTCTCCCTCATACACGGTCACGACGCTGGTGCCCTTCGCGAGGGCTTTGCCGATCCTGCCGACCTGGGCGAGGCTCACGGCGGTCTCCGCTTCGTCGGACAGGCGGATGACCGTGGGGCCGTCGCCGTGCTGCGCCACTCGCCGCAAGCCCTCGAGCCCGCTCGCGAAGTCGGGGAACGACCAGGATTCGAACACTCGCTCGCGCGAGATCGGATGCACTCGCACCCGTACCTCGGTGATCACACCGAAAATGCCCTCCGAACCGAGGAACACCCGGATCAGGTCGGGGCCGGCTGCCGAGCCGGGCGAGCGCCCGAGTTCGATGTCACCGGTCGGGGTAGCCACTCGGATCCCGGTCACCATCGTGTCGAAGCGACCGTTTCCCGCGGAGTTCTGCCCGGACGAGCGCGCGGCGGCGAAACCTCCGATGGTGGCGTAGCGGAAACTCTGCGGGAAGTGTCCGAGTTCGAGGCCGTGAGCCGACAGCAGCATCTCCGCATCCGGGCCTGTCGTCCCGGATGCGAGCACCGCCTCGCCGCTGACGGCGTCGAGCCGCACGATTCCCTGCAGCCGACGCAGGTCGAGGCTGACGACGGCGTGGTGGGCGCCGCGTTCCGGATCGAGAGCCCCGACGACGCTGGTGCCGCCGCCGTACGGGATCATCGCGATCCCCCGCTCCACGGCCACGTCGAGGCACGCGCGCGCCTCGTCGTGGCTCGCGGGGCGGACGACTGCGTCCGGCACGCGCTGCTCCCGCTCGCGTCGGCGCAGGAGGTCCGGGGTGGAGCGGCCACCCGCATGACGGATGCGCGCCTCCGCCGACGTATCCACCTGATCGACGCCGACGGCGGTGCCGAGGGCCGCGACATCAGCCTCGGTGAGGCCGCTCGTACCGATCTGCACGGCGGACAGATCGACCGGCGCCTCCGGTCGCCGGATACGCCCGAGCAGCAAGGGCAGGAGTGCCCGGACGGCACGCGGAAGATCCTTGGCCCGGTCCGGATCGCCCCAGCCATTCCATCGCATCGCGCCATCTCCGGCACCGCTGCCGCTCTCGAGCTCCATGCGTTACAGTGTGACACATCATGGAAGAACGTCAACTGGATTCCCTGGCGACCGAAGACGTCTCCCCGTCGTGGGATGGGACGCAGACCCGCATCCTCGACGCGGCCGATGCCCTGATCATCCGCCGCGGTGTGCACGGCGTGACGATCGCGGAACTCGCCCGCCGCTCCGACCTGAGCCGCCCCACGATCTATCGCAACTGGGCCGACGCCGACGACGTCGTGCGCGCAGCTCTGCTCCGGCGCGTCACGGGTCTGATCGAACAGTTCCCCACCCCGGCGGGCACACGCGCAGCGCTTGTCGACGACGTCTTGAGGTTCACGGCGCTGTTCCGTGCCGACGCCGTGTACTCGCGCCTGCTCGCCGATGAGCCGGAGGCGTTCACCCGGTACACGCTGCAGCGGGTCGGGTCGAGTCAGCGCATGATCCTGCAGTGGCTCTCCACCGCGATCGCCGCGGCGCAGACACAGGGCTCGGTCCGCACGGATCCACCTCGGGAGATCGCCGTCATGCTGCTGCTCGTGGCCCAGTCGGCGGTGCTCTCGCAGGGGACGGTGTCCGAACTCATCTCCGAAGCCGCCTGGGAGCGCGAGTTGCGGATGACACTCGACGGACTGCTGCGGCCATGATCGGCCCGTCGTCCGCGCTGAACGCCGCCCGCCGTGCGATCGATCTCGCTCGTGCCGCGGAGGAGACGGTGGACGTCCTCGTCGTCGGCGGCGGGATCACCGGAGCGGGAGTGGCTCTCGACGCCGCGTCGCGCGGACTCAGCGTGACCTTGATCGAGGCGGAAGACCTCGCGTTCGGCACCAGTCGGTTCAGCTCGAAGCTCGTGCACGGCGGCCTGCGGTACCTCGCGACCGGCGACGTCGCCACGGCGCGGGAAAGCGCGCAGGAACGGCACCTGCTCATGACGACGATCGCACCGCACCTGATCCATCCCCTCGGTCAGCTCCTGCCGTTCAGCCGTGGCGTGACGCCGCGTCAGCGGGTCGCAGGAGCGATGGGGATGGGGATGGGCGATCTGCTGCGTATGCGGGCGCACACGCCCCGTTCCGTACTCCCTGCTCCGCGGCTCGTGTCGACCCGCACCGCTGTGCGTCTGGCGCCCGCCCTCGACACGGTTGGCCTGCGTGGCGGCGTGCTGTCGTACGACGGTCAGCTGGTCGACGACGCGCGTCTCGTCGTCACGGTCGCACGCACGGCCGCGGCGCATGGGGCGCGCATCCTCACCCGGGTGCGCGCGATCGGGCTCCGCGGCGACGGTGCGACGGTCGAGGACGCACTCACCGGAGAGCGCTTCGAGATCGACGCCCGCACCGTGATCAACGCCACCGGGGTCTGGGCGGGCTCGCTCGATGAGGCGATCCGCGTGCGGCCGAGTCGCGGCACGCACATCGTGCTCGACGCGAACGATCTCGGGCAACCGACCGCGGCACTGACCATCCCGCACGAGGGGTCCATCAGCCGCTACATCTTCGCCCTGCCGCAGGCGTACGGACGCGTGATCGTCGGTCTCACGGACGAGGACGCTCCGGGCGCTGTGCCCCTCGTCGCACAGCCCACGGATGCCGAGATCGATTTCCTCCTGGCGAGCCTCAACCGGGTCGTGGCCACGCCTGTCCGGCGCGATCAGGTGCGCGGGGCGTTCGCGGGCCTGCGCCCGCTGGTCGACAGTGCGGCGGCGACGACGTCCGATGTGTCGCGCCGCCATCTGGTGGCGACGGCCGACGCCGGCTTCGTCACCGTGCTCGGCGGAAAGCTGACGACATACCGACGGATGGCGGAAGACGCGGTCGATGTCGCCGTGCGCGCCCGTGCGCTGCCCGCGACAGGGAGCAGCACGGCGTCCCTTCGGCTCGTCGATCGGATCGTGCCTCCCTCCGAGGGGCTGCTCGACGACCGCACCGGGCTGTCACGCGCGGAGGTCGAGTACGCGGTGCGCGTCGAAGGTGCGATGACCGCCGCCGACGTCCTCGATCGACGCACCCGCGTCGGGCTCGTGGATGCCGATCGCGAGCGCTGCCGACCCGCGGTCGAGGAACTCGTCGAGCGCACAATCTCCGACCTCTTCTGAGCCTGCCGGGATCGCATCCGGGCCCTCCCGTTTCCTCCGAGCGGCGACGCGGGGAACGCGCGAGGAACAGCGCATGAACTCCCCCGGACGAGACTGCGCTCGAGCATCCGAAGGCCTCCCGACCCTGCACAGTGGTGTCATGGACATGCTCTTCGCGATGCTGGGCGGCAAGGGGATGTCGGGGCTGTTGAAGACCGGCACCGCACTTCTGACCTTGCTCCTGGTCCTTCCCGCTCTCCTCAAGCTCTTCGTCGTCACGGTCGACGAAGGCTGGGCCGCGATCCGGACCCGAAACGGCAAGCCCATCATCCGCAATCGTCCGCAGCGCCGTCCGACCGCTCGCGGCGGGGCTGTCGGGGAGGTCGTCGTCCTCGACCCCGGCTCCCATGGCGCCTTCCCCCTGTTCTACTGGTATCGGCTCATCGATGTGCGCTGCCGGGCGACCGACCTGCCCGTCCGCGAGATGGGCGGGGCGAGCGGACATCAGCACCGCGTGCACGCATCGTTCGAATGGCGCCCGATACCGACCGGGCGAGATCTCCGGGTGTTCGAGCTCGACGTCGTGAACGTCAAGGAGCGGGCGTCGAACATCGTCGGCGCGGCCCTGAGAGACGTGATCAGGGGCCTCGACGGCACCGAGCTGCCGCACAACGACGAGATCAATGCGCGCGTGATCGCAGCCAGCGCCGAGGAGGTTCGTCGCGCATGCGGGGTGGAGCTCGTACGCGTGATGGTCACCGGCGATGCCCTGACCGACGGCTACTTGATGTCGACCGCGCTCCGCGACGTGGATCGCGGCGCGCAGGCCGTCGCCGCACTGCACGCACTCAACTGACGCCGTCCGCCCATCCGGACCGGCGGCGCCTTCAGCGCATCAGTGGCGTTCGCGGAGGGGCAGGTCGATCGTGCCCGTCTCGCCCGCATCGCGCGCCTTCGGGATCCTGGTCCCGAGTACCTGGGAAACGATGTCCTGCGCGATCTTCGGTGCCGTGAGGCCCGCATCCGCGAGGATCTGATCCCGCGAGGCATGATCGATGAACTCGTCGGGCAGGCCGAGCTCGTCCACCGCCGTGTCGATGCCGGCCTCGCGGAGGACCTGTCGTACCCGGGTGCCGATACCACCGACACGGATACCGTCTTCGAGCGTGATGACGAGGCGGTGGTGGGCCGCCATCTCGATGACAGACGGCTGCACCGGGATCGCCCAGCGCGGGTCGATCACGGTGGCCCCGATGCCCTGCGCACGAAGACGCTCTGCGACGTCGAGCGCGAGTTCGGCGAACGGGCCGATGGCGACGATCAGCACGTCCTCCGACTCCCCGCGCGCGAGCACGTCCACACCGTCCTTCAGACGCTCGATGGCGGGAAGGTCGGCGGCGACCTCGCCCTTCGGGAAGCGGATGACGGTCGGGGCATCGTCGACCTGGACGGCCTCGTTCAGCGCTTCGGTGAGACGGGCTCCGTCCCTCGGCGCGGCGATGCGGATGTGCGGGACGATCTGCAGCATGGCGAGATCCCACATCCCGTGGTGGCTGGGACCATCGGGGCCGGTCACGCCGGCACGGTCGAGAACGAAGGTGACACCCGCACGGTGCAGAGCGACGTCCATCAACACCTGATCGAACGCCCTGCCCATGAACGTGGCGTAGAGCGCGACGACGGGGTGCAGTCCGCCGTACGCCAGCCCAGCGGCGGAAGCCACCGCGTGCTGCTCGGCGATCCCCACGTCGTACACGCGATCGGGGAACCGCTCGGCGAACGGGGCAAGGCCCGTCGGTCGCAGCATGGCGGCCGTCATCGCGATGACATCGCTGCGCTGTTCCCCCACCGAGACGAGGGCCTCCGAGAACACGTCGGTCCACCCGCGACCACCGGACGACAACGTCTCACCCGTGGCGGGATCGATCTTCCCCACCGCGTGGAACTGGTCGGCCTCATCGTCCCGCGCGGGCTGGTATCCGCGCCCCTTCTCGGTGATCGTGTGCACGATGACCGGGGCCCCGTACGACTTCGCGAGCTCGAGCGTCTCGAGCAGGGCCGGGAGATCGTGTCCGTCGATGGGACCGAGGTACTTGATGTCGAGGTTCGAGTAGAGCGCCTCGTTGTTCGTGAAGCGCGAGAGGAAGCCGTGGGTTCCGCCGCGAACTCCGCGGAACACCGCGCGTCCCACAGGACCGAACGCGCGGAACAGGCGGTCGGAGCGCTGGTGCAGATCCTTGTACGCCGCCGCGGTGCGGACGCGGTTCAGATACCGCGACATCCCGCCGATGGTGGGGGCGTACGAGCGACCGTTGTCGTTGACGACGATCACGAGATTCCGGTCGTTGTCGTCGGAGATGTTGTTCAACGCCTCCCACGTCATTCCGCCGGTGAGTGCGCCGTCCCCGACGACCGCGACGACATGTCGATCCGCGCGGCCCGTGGCGGTGAGTGCGCGGGAGATGCCGTCGGCCCAGCTCAACGAACTGGACGCGTGGGACGACTCCACGACGTCGTGTGCGCTCTCGCCGCGCTGCGGATAGCCGGCGAGGCCGCCCCGCACACGAAGGCCGGAGAAGTCCTGGCGCCCCGTGAGGAGCTTGTGCACGTAGGACTGGTGCCCCGTGTCGAAGATGAACGGATCGTCGGGAGACGAGAAGACCCGGTGCAGAGCGATCGTCAGTTCGACGACGCCCAGGTTCGGCCCGAGGTGGCCACCGGTCTGCGAGACGTTGTCGACCAGGAACGTGCGGATCTCGGCGGCGAGCTCCTCCAGTTGATCGGTCGAGAGCGCGTCCAGATCACGGGGTCCTGAGATGCTCGGAAGAATGGGCATCTGCGCCTCCTCACAGGCTTCGCCAGAAGCGCCCGACGAGGGTACGGGCGCCCGTCGATCCTACCGCGCCAGGGCGGGAGAAACCGGTGAGCACCCCCTCCTTGACATGACGAAGGGACTCCGATCCATGGATCGGAGTCCCTTCGTCTGTGCGATCAGACCAGCGAACGCAGCACGTACTGCAGGATGCCGCCGTTGCGGTAGTAGTCGGCCTCACCGGGGGTGTCGATGCGGACGACCGCGTCGAACTCGACCGGCTGCTTGCCCTCGGGCGAGTGCTCGCTCGGGGTGGCCGTGACCTTGACCGTCTTCGGCGTGACGCCGTTGTTCAGTTCCTCGAGGCCGGAGATCGAGACGACCTCGGTACCGTCCAGGCCCAGCGACTCCCAGCTCTCGCCGGCGGGGAACTGCAGCGGGACGACGCCCATGCCGATCAGGTTCGAGCGGTGGATGCGCTCGAAGCTCTCGGTGATGACCGCCTTGACGCCCAGCAGGCTGGTGCCCTTCGCCGCCCAGTCGCGCGACGAACCGGAACCGTACTCCTTGCCACCGAAGATGACGAGAGGCGTACCCTGCTCCTGGTAGTTCATGCTCGCGTCGTAGATGTACGACTGCGGGCCACCGGGCTGCGTGAAGTCGCGGGTGAAACCGCCCTCGACGACCTGTCCGTCGTTGACGGCCGAGACCATGACGTTCTTCAGGCGGATGTTCGCGAACGTGCCGCGGATCATGACCTCGTGGTTGCCTCGACGCGAGCCGAAGGAGTTGAAGTCCTTGCGGTCGACGCCGTGCTCCGTGAGGTACTGGGCCGCAGGCGTGCCCGCCTTGATGTTTCCGGCGGGCGAGATGTGGTCGGTGGTGACCGAGTCACCGAGCGTCGCCATGACGCGTGCGCCCTCGATGTCCTTCACCGGGGTGAGTTCCATCGTCATGCCGTCGAAGTACGGCGCCTTGCGCACGTACGTGGAGTTCTCGTCCCACTGGAAGATCGCGTCATCCGGGGTGGGCAGGCTGCGCCAGCGCTCGTCGCCGTCGAAGACGGTCGCGTACTGCTTGATGAACTGCTCGCGCGAGATCGAGGAATCGACCAGCTCCTGCACCTCGGCCGGCGTCGGCCAGATGTCCTTCAGGAAGACGTCTTCGCCATCGGTGCCCTTGCCGAGCGCATCGTTCTCGAAGTCGAAGTGCATCGACCCGGCCAGCGCGTACGCGATGACCAGCGGCGGGCTGGCGAGGTAGTTCATCTTCACGTCGGGGCTGATGCGCCCCTCGAAGTTGCGGTTGCCCGAGAGGACGGCCGTGACCGCGAGGTCGTGCGAGTTGATCGCCTCCGACACCTCTTCGATCAGCGGACCGGAGTTGCCGATGCAGATCGTGCAGCCGTAGCCGACGGTGTAGAAGCCGAGGCCCTCGAGGTCCTTGTCGAGGCCGGACTTCTCGTAGTAATCGGTGACGACCTTCGATCCCGGTCCGAGCGTGGTCTTGACCCAGGGCTTCTGCTTCAGCCCCTTCGCCAGCGCCTTGCGTGCGACGAGACCGGCGGCGATCATCACCGACGGGTTCGACGTGTTGGTGCACGAGGTGATGGCGGCGAGCGTGACGGCGCCGTTGTCGAGGATGTACTTCTCCCCCGACGGCGTCGTGACCGGCACGGGCTTCGAGGCGTTCGCCGGAGCGCCGCTGTTGATGTGCACCGGGCGCGTAGTCGGCTCCTCTTCGCCGGGGACAGAGCCCGGGTCGGATGCCGGGAAGGAGTGCTTCGACTCCAGGTCGACGATGTCGTCGGAGGTCGACGCCGTCGTGTAGCCGAGGATGTCGTGCTCGAACTGGGCCTTCGCCTCAGAGAGGAGGATGCGGTCCTGCGGGCGCTTCGGGCCGGCGATCGACGGTACGACGGTGCCGAGGTCGAGCTCGAGGTACTCGCTGAAGGTGGGCTCGACGTTCGCGTCGTGCCAGAGCTTCTGCTCCTTGGCGTATGCCTCGACCAGCGCGACGGCCTCTTCGCTGCGGCCGGTGAGGCGCAGGTACTCGAGGGTCACATCATCGATCGGGAAGATCGCCGCCGTGGAGCCGAACTCCGGCGACATGTTTCCGATGGTGGCGCGGTTGGCGAGCGGCACCGAGGCCACGCCCTCGCCGTAGAACTCGACGAACTTGCCGACCACGCCGTGCTTGCGCAGCTGGTCGGTGATCGTGAGCACGACGTCGGTCGCGGTGACGCCGGCGGGGATCTCGCCGGAGAGCTTGAAGCCGACCACGCGCGGGATCAGCATAGACACGGGCTGGCCGAGCATGGCCGCCTCAGCCTCGATGCCGCCGACGCCCCAACCCAGCACGCCCAGGCCGTTGACCATGGTGGTGTGCGAGTCGGTGCCGACACAGGTGTCAGGGTAGGCGCGGAGGACACCGTCGACGTCGCGGTCGTAGATGACCTTGGCCAGGTGCTCGATGTTCACCTGGTGGACGATGCCGGTTCCGGGCGGGACGACCTTGAAGTCGCTGAAGGCCGTCTGACCCCAGCGCAGGAACTGGTAACGCTCACCGTTGCGCTGGTACTCGATCTCGACGTTGCGCTCGAGAGCGTTCTCCGAGCCGAACAGGTCGGCGATGACGGAGTGGTCGATGACCATCTCGGCGGGCGAGAGCGGGTTGATCTTGTTGGCGTCGCCGCCGAGGGCCGTGACGGCCTCGCGCATGGTGGCGAGGTCGACGATGCAGGGCACACCGGTGAAGTCCTGCATGACCACGCGGGCCGGCGTGAACTGGATCTCGGTGTTGGGCTCTGCCGCGGCATCCCACGAACCCAGCGCCTCGATCTGCGCCTTCGTCACATTCGCGCCGTCCTCGGTGCGAAGCAGGTTCTCCAGGAGAACCTTGAGACTGAAGGGGAGCTTCTCGAAACCGGGCACCGTGTCGATGCGGAAGATCTCGTAGTCGGTGCTGCCGACTGTCAGGGTGCTCTTGGCACCGAAGCTGTTCACCGTGGACACGAATCCGTCTCCTTCTATTCGGATGGGAGCGACAGGCGCCTCCATCTTGCTCGCCAGCGAGCCCCTGCGGCTAGCAAGGCGGACCTAACCAGTCTGCTCCGCGCAGCTCACCGGCGAAAGCCTGCGATTTATCTTGATGTCAAGATAAATCTATCACGCCTCGGCGGCATCTTCGCGCGACGGGCCGCGCGGATGGAGAGCACGCACCACAAGCCAGGTGACGGCGATCAACGGGGCGAAGAGCGGCAGCCCCATGATGAGCTTGAGCGTGCCGAGTGCGGTCACATCACCCGCGAGATACAGCGGGAGCTGTACGGCGAGTCGAGCGAAGAACAGTGCTGCCCACGCGATTCCGAGCCAGAAGTAGGCGCGACGCTTGCGCCGATCGTTGCGCCAGGTGGTGCCCTCCCCCATCAGGAAGCCGACCGCGAGGCCGATCAGCGACCAGCCGACGAGTGCCGACACGAGGATGACCGATCCATAGACCGCATTGGTGATGAGACCGGGGACGAAGTTGTCCGCTCCGCGACCGGTCCACAGTGCGAGCGCAGCCGCAGCGCCCGCGGCGACGAGTCCGCCGATCGCCGCGGAGGGCGGTGACTTCTGCAGCAGTCGGATGATCGTGAAGACCGCGGCGAGGCCGACCGAGATCCCGAGCGAGAGGATCAGCGGCTCCGGGCGGATCGTGAAGATGATCACGAATGCCAGGCTCGGCAGCACCGATTCGAGGATGCCGCGGACTCCGCCGATCGCCGACCAGACGACCTTGTGCGTGCTGGCGGTCTCCGCGGGGTCGAGCCCCGCACGGCGCGCCGCGCTGCCGAGAGCCGCCCCGAGGATCTCGGAGGTGCTCTTCTCGCGTTCCGGATCGGCTTCCGGAGTGCTCACGCGGAGCCCGGGGTCGCCGGCATCTTGAGCGGGATCAGATCACGCGGGGGCATCGGAGAGCCGCCGCGCACGACGACGATCGAGCGGAAGAGGTCCTCGACCTTGGCGCCGGCCTCGGGATCCGACGCACCCGCTCCGCCGATCACGCCGCGGAGGAACCAGCGCGGGCCGTCGATGCCGATGAACCGCGCGAGCCGCAGACCGGAACCTTCGCTCGCGGTCGCAGGGACCTCGGCGAGGAGCTCCTTGCCCAGGGGCCCGTCACGCTCCTCCACGCGGCCGCCCTGCGCCTTGACCTGGTCGCGCAGCTGTACGCGCGTCTCATCCCACAGTCCGCCGGACCGCGGGGCGGCGAACGGCTGCACCTGCAGGGAGGAGTCCGCGTAGTCGAGGCCGACGGCGACGATGCGCTTGGTCTGCTCCTCCACCTCGAGTCGGAGATTCAGCCCTTCGCGCGGCAGGATCTTGATCCCGCCGAGGTCGATGTACGGGCGAACCGGGTTCGCCTCGGAGTCGTCGAAAGGTCCGTCGGTGGCGCGGTTCGCGGGTGCCGACTTCGAAGGAGTCGCGTTGTTGTCAGTCATCTGTTCTGCCCTGCTTCGTTCTGCGTGAGTCCCGCCTGGTATCCGGTGGAGCCGAAACCGCCGGCGCCGCGGACGCTGTCCGGCAGCTCATCCACCGGGATGAACGTGGCGCGTGTCACCGGCATGATGATCAGCTGTGCGATGCGATCGCCGACGGCCACATCGTACGCGCTCCTGTTATCGGTGTTGATCAGGCTCACCTTGATCTCGCCCCGGTACCCGGCGTCGACCGTCCCCGGCGAGTTCACGATGGAGATCCCGTGCTTGGCCGCCAGCCCGCTGCGCGGAACGACGAAAGCGGCATATCCGTCGGGAAGCGCGATCCGGACTCCGGTGGCCACGAGAGCGCGCTCGCCCGGTTCCAGATGCACAGCCTCGGCCGCGACCAGATCGGCGCCGGCATCGCCCGGATGTGCGTATCCGGGCACCACTGCAGCGATAATGGGGACATCAACGGAATCGGTCACCCCATGAGGCTAATGCAGAACCCCGCCACAGACGCACGTGTCCACTACCGCGAACGACTCTCGCCCAGCCTCTGGCTGCTGGTCACCGTCGCGGTGGCAGGGCCGATGGTGTCTCTCGTCTTCGTGCCCATCGGGTCGACCGTCGCGCTGATCGTCGGCGCCGCCGTCTCTGCACTGCTCGTGCTCGGTTTCATCGCGGCGACGCCGGTCGTGTCGGTGGAGGGCCGTACGCTGCGTGCCGGTCGCGCCCACATCGACGTCGAACATCTGGGCGACCCGCTGGCACTCGACGGAGAGGAAGCCCGACAGGCACGCGGTCCCGGTCTTCCCGCACGCGGCTGGCACCTGATCCGCGGCGGGATCGACGGGATCGTCGTCGTTCCGAATCTCGACGCGGACGACCCGGTCGATTCCTGGACCATCTCAAGCCGCACCCCCGACCGCCTGGCCGCGGCAATCCGCGCTGCGCGTTCCTGACGACGGGCCGCTCCTGCGGGGTGCAGCCCGTCCCTGACCGCGCCACGCGTTCCTGACGGGCACCGCCCGCATACGACAGCGCGCCCCTGACCGAACGGTCGGGGGCGCGTGAGACGTCGCTCGGAGGACTGCTTACGCAGCGCACTCCTTGCAGATGGGCCCGGATGCGCCCTCGTGGTCGAGCTGTGACTGGTGCTTCACGAGGAAGCAGCTCATGCACGTGAATTCGTCCTGCTGCGCGGGCAGCACGACGACGTCGAGCTCGAGGTCGGAGAGGTCGGCACCCGGAAGGTCGAAGTTCGACGGGTTGTCGGAGTCTTCGTCCCCGCTTGAGCCGGAAGATTTGTCCGGCACACGCTCCTTGAGGGCTTCGATCGACTCGGAGTCGTCTTCGCTCTTTCGGGGGGCGTCGTAATCGGTTGCCATGCGGTAGATCTCCACTTTCATGGTGCGAGTGGGTGGTGCGCCGTCGGGTATCGGCGGCCATAGTTTGCACGACCCGGAGACATAACGCAAATGCGGTCCGTGCGACAGAGCAAACTCACGGCACGCCCAGGGTATTCCCGGCCCGGACGCCGCATGCGTGACACCATGAACGGACACCCATCAGAGGGGCATTCGCATGGAAAACGTCACCATCGTCGGCACAGAAGCAGGAGTCCTCGTACTCGCGACCGAGTCGGGCGAGCGGTTCTCGCTGCCCATCGACGACGTGCTGCAGCGTGAGATCCGTCGCGCCACCCGCCAGGCAGAGCCCACCGCGCAGAAGCTCGCCGCGAGCCCGCGCGACATCCAGGCGCAGATCCGCGCCGGACTCACCGCTCCCGAGGTCGCCGAGCTGCTGGGAATCAGCGTCGACGACGTCGCCCGCTTCGAGGGTCCGGTCCTTGCCGAGCGCGAGCACATCATCGGCCAGGCACTCGCGGTTCCCGTGCTGATCGGCAGTGAGGTCGAACCCGACGCCCAGCCGACCTTCGGCGCCGCGGTCCGCGCGAAGCTCGCCGAGGTCGCAGCGACGGCGGAGCGATGGGCGAGCTGGAAGGAAGACTCCAGCTGGACGATCAAGCTCGAGTTCACGGCGAATGACGTCGACCATGACGCCCGCTGGAGCTTCGACCCTCGCCGCAGTGCTCTCTCGCCGCTGAACGCCGACGCCACCCAGCTCTCGCGACAGGGTTCGCTGCCCGAAGGTCTCATCCCGCGCTTGCGTGCGGTGGACGCGGAACGCATCAACTCCCCGTACAAGGACGAGAGCCGGTTCGACTCGGGCGCCTTCGGTCCGCGCCTACTGCCTGCGCCCGAGGCGGAGTTCGAAGACCCCTCGCTCCCGGAGCGCTCCGACATCGCCGCGCAGGATGCCGCCATCAAGCGCGCTCCCTCCGCACAGAACACGAGCCCCGAGACCGCCGACCTGCTGGAGGCGCTCCGCCGCCGTCGCGGCCAGCGCGAGACGGCTCCCCTGCTCGACGACGCAGACGAGGCCGACCACTCCGACCCGATCTCACTTTTCGACGCGCTCGAGCAGCCCGACGATGAACCCGAGCCGGAGCAGCCTTCCGCCCAGGCCGCCCCGTCCGACCCCGCAGACTCCGGCGGCCGCCGTCGCCGCCGCAATGCCATGCCCTCGTGGGACGAGATCGTCTTCGGAGCCCGCACCGACGAGTGACTGACCGGCGCCGACGACACCGGTGCCGACGAGTAACGGCTCCCCGACCGTTCCTCGTTCGCTGTCTCAGCGCGCGAAAGCGCCGAGCCTGATCAGCGGAACCTGCCGCTCCTCGGGCGTGAGTGCTCCGTGTTGCCCGATCATGCCGCGCCCGCGCTGGTCCGCAGCGGTCCCGTCATAGACGGCCCACGCACCGCGGGCGACGGCCAGCAGATCGCCGATCCGGGCCGACGCCGCTGCGGTGACGGTCGGCCCGAACAGTCCAGCGTGGATGGCTTCATCCCGGGTCACGACGTCCGCGACGCCCTCCAGGTCTCGCCGCCACCGGGCGGTGACCGCGGCGGTGTCGGCGTCGGATTCGAGATAGACATGCAGCATCCGCGGCTCGCCGCCGACATGACGCACGTCCCGCAGATGCACCTCCTCCAGCACGACCTGTCGATTGACGGCCACATCGACCATCCCGTGGTCCGAAGTGACGAGCACGCCGACCCCCGGCGGCACCCGAGCGGCCAGGGCGGCATCGATATCTTCGAGTGCCGCGACCCACTCGCGCGACGCGATGCCGTGCTTGTGGCCGGCCTTGTCGACCTCGGGAAGGTAGCAGTAGACGAGCGACCCTGGGTGGGCCTGCGCGAGCGCGTACGCGGCTTCGATGCGCGCGGTCGCCGTCGTCGCCGCGACGAACTCCGCGCCCCGGAGCGTGGCCTTCGTGAATCCGCTGTGTGCGTAGCCGGCGAACCCGACCGCGAAACTCTCGTGTCCGTCATGACCGGCGCGTTCGAAGATGGTCGGCACCGGCTGCCAGGTGAGCGGGTCGATCCCGTCGGTCTCCCAGCCGCTGAGCTGATTGACCAGCACGTCGCGGCTCGAATCGAGCACCCGGTAGCCGACGAGGCCGTGCTCTCCCGGCCACACGCCCGTGACGATGCTGGTGAGCGCAGCGGCCGTGGTCGAGGGGAACACCGACTGCGCGACGTCCTTCTTCGCCATCCCGGCCGTCAGCGAGCGGGCGTGCCCTGCGTGGGCACGGAGGCTGATCGCCCCGAGACCGTCGACGACGACGAGAACCACGGATTCCGCACGCGGCAGCACCTCGGACTCGCCTCGGAGCGCGG
The DNA here is from genome assembly GCF_012030385.1 of Microbacterium sp. B19(2022). Classification (NCBI taxonomy): domain Bacteria; kingdom Bacillati; phylum Actinomycetota; class Actinomycetes; order Micrococcales; family Microbacteriaceae; genus Microbacterium; species Microbacterium sp. B19(2022). The sequence continues at coordinate 2,565 of NZ_JAAUVO010000018.1, read as the reverse complement.
CGAACAGGTCGTCCGCCACCCCGACGACGCTCCGGGCACTGGGCGAGGCGGACGGTAGCATGAGGGACATCCGAGCCAGTCTGACACAGGCTCCCGTACGCCCTCAGGAAGTCCATGCCGAAAACCCCGCCGCCCGAGCCCGTCGAGGAGCGCATCCAGGACATCGACCTCTCCGCCGAGATGCAGGGTTCGTTCCTCGAGTACGCATACTCGGTGATCTACTCCCGCGCTCTGCCCGATGCCCGCGACGGTCTGAAGCCGGTGCAGCGCCGCATTCTCTACCAGATGGCCGAGATGGGTCTCCGCCCCGACCGCGGCCACGTCAAGAGCGCACGCGTCGTCGGCGAGGTCATGGGAAAGCTCCACCCTCACGGCGACTCCGCCATCTACGACGCGCTGGTTCGTCTCGCGCAGGAGTGGGCGCTGCGCGTGCCCCTGATCGACGGCCACGGCAACTTCGGATCTCTCGACGATGGTCCGGCTGCCGCCCGATACACCGAGGCCCGGCTCGCGGCGGCGGCGCTCGCACTCACCGAGAACCTCGACGAAGACGTCGTCGACTTCATCCCGAACTACGACGGCCAGTTCCAGCAGCCGGCCGTGCTCCCTGCTGCCTTCCCGAACCTCCTCGTCAACGGCGCCAGTGGTATCGCCGTGGGCATGGCCACGAACATGGCACCGCACAACCTCATCGAGGTCGTGGCAGCGGCGACGCATCTGCTCGAGAACCCGGACGCCACCACCGAAGATCTGATGGAGTTCGTCCCCGGTCCCGATTTCCCCTCCGGCGGCATCCTGATGGGTCTCGACGGCGTCAAGGACGCCTACACGAACGGACGCGGAGCGCTCAAGGTCCGGGGCAAGACCTCCATCGAGCCGCTGGGTCCGCGCCGCACCGGCATCATCGTCTCCGAGCTGCCGTACATGGTCGGCCCCGAGCGGCTGATCGAGAAGATCCGCGACGCCGTGCAGGCGAAGAAGCTGCAGGGGATCAGCGACGTCACCGACCTGACCGACCGCAACCACGGGCTGCGCGTCGCGATCGGCGTCAAGACAGGGTTCGACCCGAACGCCGTGCTCGAGCAGCTGTACCGTCTGACCCCGCTCGAGGACTCGTTCAGTATCAACAACGTCGCGCTCGTCGACGGCCAGCCGCGCACCCTCGGCCTCAAGGAGATGCTGAGCGTCTACGTGGGCCATCGCCTCGAGGTGATCACGCGGCGGAGTCGCTACCGCCTCGCGCGCCGTGAAGAGCGTCTGCACCTCGTCGAGGGCCTGCTCATCGCGATCCTCGACATCGACGAGGTCATCCAGGTCATCCGCTCCTCCGACGACTCGGAGCAGGCGCGCACGCGCCTGCGCTCGGTGTTCGACCTGAGCGAGCTGCAGGCCGAGTACATCCTCGAGCTGCGACTGCGCCGCCTGACCAAGTTCTCGCGGATCGAACTCGAGACCGAACGCGATGCGCTGCTGGCGGAAATCGCCGCCCTCCGCGAACTGCTCGGCAGCCCGGTGCTCCTGCGTGGCGTGGTCGCCAAGGAACTGGATGCGGCGGCCGACGCGTACGGCACGCCGCGCCGGACGCTGCTCATGAACGCCGCCCCGCCCAAGCCGCGAGCGACCAAGGGAGCGGTCGATCTGCAGATCGCCGACGCGCCCACGGTCCTCGTGCTGTCCACCACGGGCCGCGCCGTGCGGGTCGACCTCGGCGAGGGGCAGGAGCTGACCGTTCCGGCACGTCGCAGCAAGCACGACGCGATCCTGACGACGGTCGAGACGACGGTCCGTGCGGAGATCGGGGCTCTCACCAGCCTCGGCCGTGTCGTGCGCTTCTCCCCCGTCGACCTGCCCTCCGTTCCCGCGACCTCCGTTCAGCTCGCTGCGGGGACACCGCTGCGCGACTACCTCGGGATCACGACCAGGAACGAGCGGATCCTCGGGTTCGTGCGTTTCGACAGCGAGACGCCGATCGCCCTCGGTACGGCGCAGGGAACGGTGAAGCGCATCGTCCCGACGTCGCTGCCGGCGCGCCCCGATCTCGAGGTCATCGGCATGAAGCCCGGCGATACGGTCGTGGGTGTAGCGGAGGCCCCCGACGAGTCCGATCTCGTGTTCGTCACGAGCGACGCGCAGCTGCTCCACTTCCCCGCCGCGAACGTGCGCCCTCAGGGAGCACCGGCAGGCGGCATGGCCGGAGTCAAGCTCGGCTCCGGTGCAACGGTGCTGTTCTTCGGCGTCGTCGATCCCGCAGCGGAGGTTGTCGTCGCAACGGTCTCCGGTGGCGAGAGCATCCTGCCCGGCACCGACCCAGGGCGCGCGAAGGTGTCGGCGTTCGCGGAGTATCCGGCGAAGGGCCGCGCCACGGGCGGCGTGCGCGCGCACTCGTTCCTGAAGGGCGAGGATCGGCTCACCGTCGCCTGGGTGGGGCCGAACCCGCCTTTGGCTGTCGACCCGACCGGCGCCGTGCGCAAGCTCCCTGAAGCCGGAGCACGACGTGACGCCTCGGGTCAGCCCATCGACGGCGTGATCGGCAGCATCGGCCGCACACTCGTCTGAGAACGGGAG
>NZ_JAAUVO010000017.1:0-99760 GCF_012030385.1 Microbacterium sp. B19(2022) | reverse complement strand
AGAACGCCGGCTCACCCGACCCCGCCGGACGCTCATCGACCGACGCGACCGTCTCCACGACCACCGCCTCCACCCGCCGCTGCACCTCACCCGCGACCCGCAAAACCTGCATCTTCTCGTCGTCCGCGAGCCCCGCGATCACGTCGGAACGCAGCACCCCATCCAGGTCGGCGACGACCTGGCCGAGCAGTTCCACGGGGTTGTTCATACCCCTAAGTCAACCCGGGGCCACCGACATTCGAACCGCGATAACCCCAGTTCAGAGCAATATTCCGAAACACGCGAGACGTCGACAATCCCTCCACAGAAACGACGTCAGGGCACTTCTCCACGCGCGCCGCGAAACCCCCGCGCCGCGAAACACCCGCGCCGCGAAACCTTACCGAGCACCCTCACTCCCGCGTGTAGTCCTCGAAGATCAGCGTGGTCCGGGTCGAGCGGATCGAGGGGATCGCCTGGATGTCCTCGAGCACGATTCGACGGAGGTCGCGGGCGTCGTTGGCGCGCACCAGCAGGATCACGTCGAAGTCACCGCCGACGAGCGCCATGTGCTCGATCTCGGGGATCGCGCGCAGCCGGTCGCTCACCGCCTGCCACGTCGCCTGCTCGATGGCAAGGGTCACGTAGGCGCTCGCATGGTGCCCGAGCAGGACGGGATCCGTGCGGACCGTGTATCCCGTGATGACACCGGCGTCCGTGAGGCGCTTGATCCTCGCGTGCGCACCGGCACGCGAGATGTGCACAGCATCCGCGATCGCCGTCATCGACGAGCGCGCGTCGCGACGCAGCTCCTCGAGGATCGCTCGGTCCGTGTCGTCCAGCGCGATCATGACACCCCTTCCTCGGGCCAGAAACTCTGACACTTCGATCAAGAATGCCGCATCTGTCGCTCTTCCATCCAGTATTTCGCGGATGATCTTGGATGACTGTCACCCACAGAGGCAAGCTGTCCCCACCGAGTTCGCCAAGGAGGACGAGCGCATGCTGCACACCGACATGCTTCCGCGAGACACCGCGGTGCAACTGATCGATGCGGGCGGACAGCCTGTCGCGGACGAGCACTACGCGCTCCCCGACGGCGACACCCTGCTGGCCGCCTATCGCGGCCTCGTCCAGGGCCGGCGCATCAACGACCAGGCCGGCGCGCTCGTGCGTCAGGGACGCCTCGCCGTCTACCCGTCCTCGCACGGGCAGGAAGCGTGCCAGATCGCCGCCGCGATGGTGCTCGGAGGCACGGACTGGCTGTTCCCCACCTATCGCGACTCGGTCGCGGTGATCGCCCGCGGAGTCGAACCGGCCGACGCGATGGTGCTCCTCAAGGGCGACTGGCACTCGGGCTACGACGTGCGCGCCCACCGGGTCGCGCCGCAGGCCACTCCGCTCGCCACCCAGCTGCTGCATGCGGTCGGCTTCGCGCAGGCGGCCAAGCATCGCGGCGAGGACACGGTCGTGCTCGCGCTGTGCGGCGACGGCGCCACCAGCGAGGGTGACTTCCACGAGGCGATGAACTTCGCCGCCGTCTTCCAGGTGCCGGTCGTCTTCTTCGTGCAGAACAACGGGTTCGCGATCTCCGTCCCGCTCTCGCGGCAGACCGCGGCTCCGTCCCTCGCCCACAAGGCGGTCGGCTACGGGATGCCGGGACAGCGTGTCGACGGGAACGACGTCGCCGCCGTGCTTGCCGTGCTCGGCGAGGCAGTGGATCGCGCGCGTACCGGCGGCGGCCCTTCGCTCATCGAGGCGCACACCTACCGGATGCAGGCGCACACCAACGCCGACGACGACAACCGCTACCGGGAACGCGATGAGGTGCAGGCCTGGATCGCCCGCGACCCGCTGCTCCGCCTGCGCACCCACCTGACGGACACCGGAGCCCTCGACGCCGACGCCGAGGAGCGGTTCGCCGCCGGAGCCGAGGAGATCGCCGCGGCCATGCGGACCGCGCTGAACACCGACGCGGACCTCGACCCCGAAGACCTGTTCCGCTTCGTCACTGCGACACGCTCGCCACAACTCGACGAGCAATGGCACCTGCTGCGGGACGAGATCGAACGCTCGCGCCTCGCCGATGCGGGCGCAGGTACGACCTCGGACGGAGGCCACCGATGACGATCACACACGACGACACCCGCGCCGAGGCGGAGGCGGGCACCGTGACCACCATGACCATGGCCGCCGCGCTGAACCGGGCTCTCGCCGACGCCATCGAGTCCGATCCGGACGTGGTCGTCTTCGGCGAGGACGTGGGCGCGCTGGGCGGCGTCTTCCGCATCACCGACGGCCTCACTGCGCGGTTCGGCGAGGAGCGCTGCTTCGACACGCCCCTGGCCGAGTCCGGCATCGTCGGCACCGCGGTCGGCATGGCCATGAACGGGATGCGCCCCGTGGTGGAGCTGCAGTTCGACGCATTCGCACTGCCCGCATTCGAGCAGGTCGTCAGCCATGTCGCCAAGCTCGGCAACCGCACACGCGGTGGGATGCGGATGCCGCTGGTGATCCGCATCCCGTTCGGTGGCGGCATCGGCGGCGTGGAGCACCACTGCGACTCGTCCGAGGCCTACTACGCGCACACCCCCGGCCTCACGGTCGTCAGTCCGTCGACGCCGCAGGATGCCTACTCGCTGCTGCGCGCGGCGATCGCCTCACCGGATCCGGTGATCTTCCTCGAACCGAAGAAGCTGTACTGGTCGAAGGGCGAAGTCGACACCTCGATCACCACGGAACTCGGCAGCGCCCGCATCGCCCGTGACGGCACCGACGTCACGCTCCTGGCCTACGGCGCCTCCGTGCCGCTCGCGCTCGAGGTCGCCGACGTCGCCGCCGCGGAGGGGCGCAGCGTGCAGGTGGTGGACGTGCGCTCGCTCTCCCCATTCGACGATGCGACCGTGACCGCCGCGGTGAAGTCCACCGGCCGCGCCGTGGTCATCGCCGAGGCCCCCGGATATGTGAGCGTCGCCTCCGAGATCCAGGCCCGCGTGTTCGAGCGCTGCTTCGAATACCTCGCGGCCCCGGTGCGACGGGTCACGGGGTTCGACACCCCCTACGCACCCCCGAAGCTCGAACACTGGTACCTGCCCGACGTCGACCGCGTGCTCGACGCGATCGACACTCTGCACTGGGAGGACGACGTATGAGCGCCCCACTGAAGCCGGCCGCGCAGGTGTTCCGCCTGCCCGACCTCGGCGAGGGACTGACCGAGGCGGGCCTCGTGCAATGGCTCGTCGCGGTCGGCGACACCATCACGACCGACCAGCCGATCGCCGAGGTCGAGACGGCGAAGAGCGTGGTGGAGCTGCCGTCGCCGTTCGCCGGTGTCGTCACCGCCCTCCATGGCACCGCCGGCGACACGATCGACGTCGGCGCGCCGGTGCTCGAGGTCGCCGACGCCGGATCGGCTTCGGATATGGAGCCGGCGACTCCGGATGCTGCCGGGACCTCGGCATCGAGCTCCCCCGAGCACGAGGCGTACCGCGAGGAGGAACGCGCCGGATCCGGGAACGTGCTGATCGGCTACGGCACCACGGCGCACACGACGAAGGGGCGTCGCCGGCCACCCGTTGCGCCGGTTCGAACCGACCGCCCGACCTCGGCGACAGCGGTATCCGCACCCGCATCCGCACCCGTACCCGCCCCCGCACCCGCACCCGCATCGGCATCCGCACCGAAGGCAGCCGCCGTCACCGTCCCCGACGCGACCCTCGCCGCCGCGTCCGCCCGCCGCCCCGTGGCCGTGCGCTCCCCTCTCGTCCGTCGCCTCGCCCGCGACCTCGGTCTCGATGTGCACACGATCGCCGCGACCGGCCCGGACGGGGCGATCACCCGCGCCGACGTGCTGCAGGCCGCGGTCGAGAACGCCGTCGACGGCGCCGCCGCGCATCACCGCGCCGCGAACGGGTCCGGAGAGTCGGTCGACGGGCTCGACGTCGTCTCCCGAGAGCGGATGTCGCCGCTGCGGCGCGCGGTCAGTGCGAAGCTCACGCGCAGTCGAACCGAGATCCCCGAGGCCACCGTCTGGGTCGACGTCGATGCCACCGCGCTGTGGGACCTCCGCGCGCAGATGGCCCCGGAGGGCGGCAAGGCCCCCTCGGTCACGGCACTGCTCGCGCGCTTCGTCCTGCTCGCCCTCGAGGACTACCCGGTGCTGGCCTCGCGACTCGACGAGAGCGGCGAGGAGCTGATCTCGTTCGACGGCGTGAACCTCGGGATCGCCGCCGACACCGAACGCGGACTCCTGGTCCCCGTCGTCCCCCGTGCGCACGCGCTCACCGTGGAGCAGCTCGATGCGTCACTGCGCGAGCTCGCCGCCACGGCCAGGGCGGGCACGATGCCGCCGGAACGGCTGCGCGGCTCGACCTTCACCCTCAACAACTACGGCGGGTTGGGCGTCGACGGCTCGGCGGCGATCATCAACCACCCGGATGTCGCCATCCTCGGCATCGGACGGATCATCGAGCGACCGTGGGTCGTCGACGGGGCGATCGTCGCGCGTCGCATCGTGCAGCTGTCGCTCGCGTTCGACCATCGCGTCTGCGACGGCGGGTACGCGGCGGGATTCCTGCGGCGTGTCACCGACCTCATCGAGCATCCGCTGCGGGCGTTCGTGCGGGTCTGAGACCGCCGGCGCACCTCGGGCCGACGCGGCGCCTGTGCCATAATTACCATACGATCGGTCAGTAATTCCTGGCCATGCGAGAGGGCGACGAGCCCCCGCTGAGACGACGAAGTCAGGAGATCCGCATGACCGAGGCATTCCTCGTCGGAGGGGCGCGCACCCCGGTCGGGCGCTACGGCGGCGCGCTCGCCACCGTCCGCCCCGACGACCTGGCCTCGATCGTGGTGGCCGAGGCCGTGCGCCGGGCCGGGATCGATGCGACGCAGATCGACATCGACGAGGTGATCCTGGGCGCGGCGAACCAGGCCGGTGAAGACAACCGCAACGTCGCGAGGATGGCGGTGCTGCTCGCTGGACTCCCCGACAGCGTCCCGGCCATCACGGTGAACCGGCTGTGTGCTTCGGGCATGTCCGCCGTGACGATGGCCGCGCAGGCGATCCGCGCCGGAGATGCCGACCTCATCATCGCCGGCGGTGTCGAGTCGATGACCCGCGCGCCCTGGGTGCAGGCCAAGCCCGAGAAGGCCTGGTCCAAACCGGGCGCGGCCTTCGACACCTCGATCGGCTGGCGTTTCCCGAACCCCCGTCTCCTGGCCCGCGACAAGGCGACCTTCACGATGCCGGAGACCGCGGAGGAGGTCGCCCGTCTCGACGGGATCACCCGCGACGAGGCCGACGCCTTCGCCCTCCGATCGCAGCAGCGCGCCGCCGCCGCGATCGCAGCCGGACGCTTCGCCCCCGAGATCGTCGGCGTGCTGACGGCGACCGGAGAGGTGCGGGTCGACGAGGGTCCACGGCCCGAGACCACGCTCGAGGCACTCGCCCGACTGCGCCCCGTGGTCGCCGGCGGCCAGGTCGTGACGGCTGGGAACTCCAGCGCCCTCAACGACGGCGCCTCGGCGATCGTCGTGGCGAGCGCCGAGGCGGTCGAGCGCCATGGTCTCGTGCCCCGCGCCCGGATCGTCGTCGGCACCAGCGCCGGTCTCGCACCGGAGGTCATGGGCCTCGGCCCGGTGCCCGCGACGCAGAAAGCGCTCCGCCGCGCCGGACTCACCATCGACGACATCGGCTCCGTCGAGCTCAACGAGGCCTTCGCCACGCAGTCGATCGCCTGCATCCGGCGTCTCGGCCTCGACGACGAGCGCGTCAACGCCGACGGCGGTGCCATCGCCCTCGGCCATCCGCTCGGCTCGTCCGGTTCCCGCCTGCTGATCACACTGCTCGGGCGCATGGAGCGCGAGGACTCGCGATACGGACTCGCGACGATGTGCGTGGGCGTTGGCCAGGGGGCGGCCGTGATCCTGGAGAAGATGTGATGCCCACCTCGACGAATCCCGAAGAGCCGCTGCTCGTCGAGCGGCACCCCGACCGTGTGGTCGCGACCCTCAACCGTCCGCACAAGCGCAACGCGATCGACCAGGCCACGATCGATGCCCTGCACCTGCTCTGCGACGAGCTCGAGGAGGCGCCGCGGACCCTGATCCTCGTCGGCGCCGACGGCGTCTTCGCGGCGGGCGCCGACATCGCCGAGCTGCGCGAACGCCGGGCCTCCGACGCGCTGCGCGGCATCAACGCGCACGCCTTCGTCCGGGTCGCCGAGCTGCCGATGCCGGTCATCGCAGCGATCGACGGCTATGCCCTGGGAGGCGGCGCCGAACTCGCCTACGCCGCAGACATCCGCATCGCCACGCCCTCGCTCGCGATCGGCAACCCGGAGACGGGCCTCGGCATCCTCGCCGCGGCCGGCGCGAGCTGGCGGCTGAAGGAGATCGTCGGCGACGCCAGGGCGATCGAGCTGCTGCTCACCGGACGCACGGTGAAGGCCGAGGAGGCGCTGCGCATCGGCCTCGTCTCGGCGATCCACGACCCCGAGGAACTGCTGGCTGCGGCCGAGGCGATCGCCGACCGGATCGCCCGCAACGACCCGGCCGCCACCATCGCGACGAAACGGGTGTTCCGCGAGCCCCGCGACCGCCACCCCGCCGCCGATCTGGAAGCCCAGGCCGAGCTCTTCGAGAGCCCGGAGAAGTTCCGACGCATGACCGACTTCCTGGAACGGAGAGACCGATGACCGAGGCCACGCCCCACGCTCCCGCGCACGTCGGAGTGCTCGGCGGCGGACGCATGGGCGCCGGCATCGCCCACGCGTTCATTCTCGCGGGTTCGCGCGTGACGGTCGTCGAACGCGATGCGGATGCTGCCGCGGCAGCCGCCCACCGCGTGCTCGAATCCGTCGACACCTCGATCGCCCGCGGCACCGCGGCCGAACCGGGAGACGCCTACCGTTCACGCTTCGAGACGGGCACGGAGGTCGCGCTGTTCGCTCCGTGCAACCTCGTCGTGGAAGCCGTGCCCGAGGATCTGGTCCTCAAGGTCGACGCCCTCACCCGCGTCGAAGCCGAGCTCGGACCCGACGCCGTCCTCGCCTCGAACACGTCGTCGATATCGATCGATGAGCTCGCCGCAGTGCTGGATCGCCCGTCGCGCTTTCTCGGCATGCACTTCTTCAACCCGGTGCCCGCGTCCACCCTCGTCGAGATCGTGCGCGGCGCGGCCACCGCTCCCCCGCTCGTCGACGATGCGAGGGTCTGGGTGCAAGCCCTCGGCAAGACGCCGATCGTCGTGGCCGATGCCCCCGGGTTCGCGTCGTCGAGACTCGGCGTCGCGATCGGCCTGGAGGCGATCCGCATGCTCGAAGAGGGCGTCGCCTCGGCCGCAGACATCGACGCCGCCATGACGTTGGGCTACAAGCATCCGGTCGGGCCGCTCCGCCTCACCGACATCGTCGGGCTCGACGTGCGGCTCGGCATCTCCGAATACCTCGCCGCGAACCTCGGCGAACGCTTCGAACCGCCGGCTCTGCTGCGCCGCCTCGTCGCCGAAGGACACCTCGGACGCAAGAGCGGACGCGGCTTCTACGAATGGGACGCCTCATGAAGGGAACTGACATGACCGAGATCCTCCCCAGCTATCTGCAGGGATCCTGGTGGTCGCCGGATGCCGACGCCGAGGCGATCGAGGTGCGCGACGCCTCGACGGGCGAGATCGTCGCCCGCGTCTCGACCGACGGCATCGACCTCGCGGCAGCTCTCGCCTACGCCCGCACCGCGGGGCAGGCGTCGCTCGGCGAACTCACGTTCCACCAGCGCGCGGTGCGCCTCAAGCAGCTGGCGCTCGCGCTCACGGAGCGCAAGGCCGAGCTGTATGAGATCTCGAGCCGCACGGGCGCGACCGCGCAGGACTCGTGGGTCGACATCGACGGCGGCATCGGGGTGCTGTTCGCGTACTCCAGCAAGGGCAGGCGAGAGCTGCCGAATGCGAAGGTCTACGTCGACGGCGCGGTGGAGAACCTGTCCAGGGACGGCTCCTTCCTCGGGCGCCACATCTACACCCGGCTCCCCGGCGTCGCGGTGCAGATCAACGCCTTCAACTTCCCGGTCTGGGGCTCGCTGGAGAAGTTCGCACCCGCTTTCCTGGCAGGTGTGCCGACCGTCGTGAAGCCCGCGACCCCGACCGGGTACCTCGCCGAGGCGATGGTGCGGATCATGGTCGAGTCCGGCCTGCTGCCCGAGGGCTCGCTGCAGCTCGTCTCGGGCAGTGTTCCCGGTCTCTTCGACGAACTGCGGCTGGGCGATCTGGTGGCGTTCACCGGATCGGCGTCGACCGCCGAAGGGCTGCGCGCCCACGATGCGGTGCAGACCGGTGGCGTGCGTTTCACGAGCGAGACCGACTCCATCAATGCATCGATCCTGGGGACGGATGCCGTCTCGGGCACGCCCGAGTTCGATGCGTACGTCAAGCAGCTCGTCGCGGAGATGACCAGCAAGGCCGGACAGAAGTGCACGGCGATCCGACGCGCGATCGTGCCGGTCGGTGCCGTCGGCGACGTGATCAGCGCCGTGCGCGCACGGCTGTCCGAACGCATCGTGCTCGGCGACCCGCGGGCAGAGGGCGTCACGATGGGCCCGCTGGCCTCGACCGCCCAGCGCGACGAGGTGCTGCGCCAGGTGGCACGGCTGCAGGACGGCGGTGGTGAGCTGGTCATCGGCTCGACCGACGCTCCGGACGTGCGGCACGGTGATGGAACGGAGGGGCCCGCTCCGGATGGCGCCTTCCTCGCGCCGATGCTGCTGCGTTTCCCGGACCCGGAGAGCGCGGCGGTCAACGAGATCGAGGCGTTCGGCCCGGTCTCGAGCATCGTCGGATATCGCACTCTCGACGAGGCGAGCGCCCTGGTCGCCCGGGGCGGAGGCTCTCTGGTCACCAGCGTCGCCACGCACGACCCCGAAGTCGCCGTCGCGCTCGCCACGGGCATGGCCGCCTACAACGGACGCGTGCTGTTCCTCGATCGCGACGACGCCCGCAGCTCCACGGGTCATGGTTCGCCGCTGCCGAACCTCGTGCACGGAGGCCCCGGCCGCGCCGGCGGCGGTGAAGAGCTCGGCGGCATCCGCGCGGTGCTGCACCACATGCAACGCACCGCGGTGCAGGGCTCCCCTGCGATGCTGACCGCCCTCACCGGGGTCTGGCATCAGGGCACGGTGGCGCGTCCGTACCAGGAGAGCGGGGGTGTGCATCCCTTCCGCAAGTCGCTGGCCGAGCTGCGCATCGGCGATCAGGTCGCCAGCGGCTCCCGCACGGTGACGCTCGACGACATCGAGACGTTCGCGGCCTTCACCGGCGACACCTTCTACGCGCACATGGACGAGGCGTCCGCCGCCGCGAACCCGTTCTTCCCCGGTCGCGTCGCCCACGGGTACCTGCTGGTCTCGTGGGCCGCCGGCCTCTTCGTCGACCCCGCGCCCGGACCCGTCCTCGCCAACTCGGGCCTGGAGAACCTGCGCTTCCTGACCCCGGTCTCGCCCGGCGACGAGATCCGCGTCGAGCTCACCGCCAAGCAGATCACCCCGCGTGAGACGGACGAGTACGGCGAGGTGCGATGGGACTCGGTGCTGAAGAATCAGCGCGACGAGATCGTCGCCACGTACGACGTGCTCACCCTCGTCGCGAAGGAGCAGGGCGCGGCGGCCTGAGTCACCCCGCGGGCGCGCCGGTCAGGAGATCGGGGCGCTCGCGGGATCGTCGGCGCGCCGGCGCAGGCCGTCGAGGGCGATGGCGACGACGTCGTCAGCGAGACGGTCCGCGCCCTCGCGTCCGCCCGGTCGGTACCACTCCACGATCGAGTTGATCATGCCGAACGCCAGGCGGGCCACGACGCTGGCGTCCATATCGGCGCGCAGCGCGCCCTCGGACTGTGCTTCCGAGACGAGTGCGGTGATCCGGCGGTCGAACGCGCGACGGCGGGTGAGTGCTCGACGCTCGACATCAGTGTTCCCGCGCACCCGCAGCAGCAGCGTCACGGCGGGGAGCTGGTCCACGAGCACGTGCACGGCCCCGCGGAGGACGTGCTCGAGGCGGGCCACCGCATCGGTGTCCTCCCGGTCATCCGCAGCCGGCAGCGGGCTCTGCACCACGGCCTCGAGACCGCCGAGCGCGGCGTCGAGAGCGAGGTCGAGCATCTCGTCCTTCGATCCGAAGTGGTGGTAGATCGCCGACTTCGACAGGCCGAGCCGCTCGGCCAGCATGCCGATCGAGGTCGCGTCGTACCCGTACTCGTTGAACGCGGCGACGGCGACCGCGAGGATGCCCTGCTGGTCGTAACCGGGGCGGCCTCGTCGCGTGCTCTGCATCTCGGACATCCCCACAGTCTCGCATCGGATCACACTGTCGGCCGGGAGCGGCAGCGCGAGGTCAGAAGGTCTGGTCGGTGGTGCGCGAGCGACCACGGAACTCCGCGACAGGATCGCCGAGTTCGTCGACGACGGTCACGTCGTAGATGCCGGAGCGGCCGGTGCGGGTGCGTCGCACGGCCGTCGCGGTCAGCGTCTGTCCGGAGACGGTCGACTTCAGGAACGAGATGTCGGCGCCGGCGGCCACCGTGACCCGGTCGTCCTCGTTGCAGGCGATCGCGAAGGCCGTGTCGGCCAGGGCGAAGACGAAGCCGCCGTGCGTGATGTGGAACCCGTTGGTCATGTCGTCGCGCACGCGCATCGAGACCACGGCGTGTCCGGGATCGTCGCGTTCCACGACGAGGCCCAGCGAGGCGGAGGCGCGGTCGCGCTCCATCATGGCGCGGTTGGGGCGCACGGAGTCCGTGGCCTGCGGCGTCGCATCCGTCATCGTCGACCTCCTCGTCGCGCGGATGCCACCGCAGCAGCGCCCGACCTCCTCATACTAACTGACCGATCGGTCGGTAAAGAAGGGCTGCACGGGGCCGGCAACCTGCGCGCGGCTCAGCCGAAGATCAGCGGCTTTGCGAGCGTGGCGTCGTCGACCGTGATGCCGGTGATCACCGCGGCGGCGTCTGCCGTCGAGTCGCGATCGAGGCGGAACCGCATGACGACCCCCTCGCGGCTGGACCACTCGTAGAAGTACTCGCCCGACGAGATGATGCGCAGCGCCGTCCCCTCGGGGAAGGCAGCTGCCGCGGCGCTGACCGGATCTCCGATTCGCACACCACCGGCGGACGGAAGCGACGCGCCCTCATGAGTCGGCTCGCCCGCGACGTTCCCGACGCCGACGGACACGGCGGAGACGACGCTCGTGCCCTCCTGCGTCCAGAGCAGCAGCGAGGCCGATTCATCGGGCGAGGTCAGACGCGTCGTCCCACCCACCCACTCGGGCTTGTCGACCCGAGCTCCGGGGACCGCGGCGATCGCCTCATCGAGCGCGACGCCCAGGCGCACGGGGCCGACCCCCGCCGTCGTGATCTCCCACTCGCTCCAGGGCGCCGCAGGGTCAGCTGCGGGGACGTCCACCGGAACCGGCGGGTTCTCCGTCAGCTCGTCGATCAGCTTCGCCCTCGCCTCGCTCGCGCGATCGCGCAGCTGGGCTGCAGCGGCCTCGGTGTCGAACGCGGGTTCCCCCGTGAAGGGCTGCCACATCTCGACGACCACGTTTCCGACCGAGGAGTAGGTCTTGTAGAGGGAGTGACCGTCGCCGCCCGGGTAGGTGAGGATCAGGGATCCGGCGATGGCGCGGACGCCCCCGTCGCCCTCTGCCGTCGACGAGGCGAAGGAAGAAGGCGCCCCGCCGAAGGTGAACTCACCGCACTGCTCCGCGGCTTGGGCGTACTGGTCCATGCGCGCCGTGGCGGCCGCTTCATCGGCGAACTGCATCACGTGGAGCCAGCCGTCTCGCCCTTCGGCAACGGTCGTCGTCCACGTGACGGACCGTGCACCGATGGAGCCCAGCGAGGCTTCGGCGTAGACCGCGTTGCAGATGGTGGGATCCGGCTCGTAGCCGCCCCCGTCGGACACCTGGATCAAGGAGGGCACCGCCGGGCTGACATCACCCACATCGGGAAGCAGGCCGGAGATCTCCTCGGCGCTCAGCAGGAACCAGTCCAGCTCGTCGCCGACGAAGGCGATCGGTCCGGCGTATGGATCGGGGGCCGGGGATTCCGGCGCGGCCGTGGGCTGGGGGGTGGGCGTGGACTGCGGAGTCGGAGCGCACCCGGAAAGAGCCACCAATGCCCCGACCGCGAGCACACCGATCAGGCCCCGCACGAACGTCCTCGACTGCGACATGTCCCACTCCGATCCACACTCGGCGCCGACGTCGGCGCCCCCCCCCGTACAGCCGAGCCTAGAGCTTCGGCCCGGAGACACGAGGCGCATGCTCCATGTCGAGATCAGAATGAAATTCTGAGCATGCCGAAGCACGCATATGCGACGCGATCAGCGGGCAGCGGCACGCTGCAGAGCGGCGGCTCCCACGGCCCTGGCCTCCTCCGCGGTGGCCGCCTGCAGCACAACCTCGGCAGCATGGCGGCACTCGTCCTCGGTCACATCGCGGAGCGCCTCCGCGACTCGTCCGAGCGACCGCGGGGTCATCGAGAGCGAGGTCGCTCCCAGTCCCACGAGCACCGGAGCGAGGGCCGGGTCCCCACCTGCCTCGCCGCAGACTCCGACCGGTTTCCCGGCCGCACGCCCCGCCGCTCCGACCATGCCGATCAGGCGCAGCACCGCGGGCTGCCACGGATCGTTCAGATCGCCCAGGTCGCTGAGCAGCCGATCGGCGGCGAGCGTGTACTGCGCGAGGTCGTTGGTTCCGAGGCTCACGAAGTCGACCACCTCGAACAGCTCGGCGGCGAGAAGTGCCGCCGACGGCGTCTCGATCATGATGCCGACGCTGCTGATCCCCGCCGCACGCGCGAGATCGGCGAACTCCCTGGCCTCGTCGACGGTGGCCACCATCGGGGCCATCACCTCGACCTCGGCCGGCTCCGCGGTGGCGGCGAGCGCGAGTGCACGCAACTGGTCCGCGAGCAGCTCCGGCCGGCGGCGGGCGATCCGGAGCCCCCGCACGCCGAGCGCCGGATTGTCCTCGTCGTCGGAGTTCGCGAACGGGAGGGGCTTGTCACTCCCCGCGTCCAGTGTGCGCACGACGACCTTGCGATCGGGGAATGCGGCCAGGACACCGCGGTACGCGGTGGTCTGCTCCTCGACCGTCGGTGCTTCGGTCCGGTCGAGGAAGCAGAACTCGGTGCGGAACAGACCGATGCCCTCTGCTCGCGCTGCGGCAGCGTTCACCGCGTCCGGAGCACCGCCCACATTCGCCAGCAGCGCCACGCGGTGGCCGTCGGCGAGCCGCCCGGATCCGTCGAACTCGACGACGGTGGCGGCGGCCTGGGCGTCGGCGACGCGGGATGCCGGCGGATCGACCTCGACCGTGCCGCGCCCGCCGTCGACGAGGAGCGTCGAGCCGACCGGGATGCCGACCGCGCCGGTGGCGCCGACGACCGCGGGAAGACCGAGCGATCGCGCGATGATCGCGGTGTGCGAAGTCGGCCCGCCCTGCTCGGTGACGAGGGCGACGCAGTGCCCTCCAGCGAGGGCTGCGGTGTCGGCGGGCGCGAGGTCCGTCGCGACGAGCACGAACGGCTCCTCACGCTCGGGCACCCCGGGCATGTCGACCTGGAGTATCTCGGCGATGATCCGGTCGCGCACGTCACGGATGTCGGCGACGCGCTCCGCCATCCGGCCACCCAGCGCGGCCACGGCTTTCTCGTGGGCGGCCGCGGTCTCCCAGATCGCGCGCGCCGCACTGCGGCCCTTCGACCGGACGAGTGCCGTCGCCTCCGACACCAGCTCGGGGTCGGAGGCCAGCAGGCGAGACGCATCGAGGATCGCCCTGGTCTCCCCCGTCGCCTGCGACGTCCGCGCCCGCAGCTGATCGGCCACGGCGACGGCGGCCCACTCGATCGCTGAGACCTCGGCGTCGCGGTCGGCCGAAGCGACGACCGCGCCCGCTTCCGGCTCGCCGACCGCCGGTGCGAGATGCACGAGCGGTGCGGCCACCCGACCGGGACTGACGCCGCGGCCCTTCAGCACCGCGCCGGACGCGATGACGGTCGGCGGGACGTCCGGGCGCGGGCCCGTCGATTCCGAACCCGCCGCAGCCGCCGTCGGCGCCGCGTCATCCGTCCCCTCCCCGAATCCGTCGTCGAACAGGGCGGACAGCTTGTCCAGCACCGCGTCGGCTTCCGGGCCGCGCGCGACCAATTCCAGTTCGTCGCCCTGCCGAGCGCCGAGGATCAGGAGTCGCGAGAGGCTCGCGGCCGGCGCGTCAGGACCGTCCGGAAGACGCCGCAGCCGCACATCCGCCCCCGCCGAAGCCTCGGCGATCAGGGCGGCGGGGCGCGCATGGATGCCGAGCGGATTCCGCACCCGCACCCGCCGGACGATCTCCTCGCCGACCGGCCCGCCACCCCCTGCGGCGCTGCCGTCGGTGGACTCGGCGTCGGACGACGGCGCAGCGTCATCAGGAACACCGAGCTGCCCGGTCTTCGCGCCGAGCGCAGCGGTCGCCTCCGCAGCGACCGCATCCAGCCCACCCCCGGCCGCCGCCGACACGACCGCAGCGAGCAATCCCTCCACGAACGGAGCAGGCACGAGGCGCACGGGCACGTCGCTCGCACGCAGCTCGAGTGCGAGCTCGGCGCTCAGCACGGCCGATCCGAGATCCATGAGGACGAGGACGCCGTCGCAGTCCGCCGCGAGTTCATCGATCGCTGCGGCCACCGCCACCGCATCCGTCCCGAGGATCGGTCTGCCGTCGCCGTCCACGCCCGCACCCGCCGCGACCTGCACGCGCACCCCTGCACCCTGGACCATCTGCAGGGCAAGCTCCAGTGCCGCCTCCCCGAGCCGTGCGCTGTGGGAGACGGCGACGATGCCGATCATCCGGCGCCGCCCTCCACGGCCGCAGCGAGCGTGTCGAACAGGATCGCCGTCGATGCGGCCCCCGGATCGAGGTGCCCGGCGCTGCGTTCGCCGAGATAGCTGGCCCTGCCCTTTCGAGCGACGAGCGGGAGTGTCGCGTCACGGCCGGCCGCCGCCGCATCCGCTGCGGTCCGGGCGGCAACGGCGACGGACGCGCCACCGGCGAGCGCGGTGTCGAGCGCATCGACGGCCGGAGCCATCGCGTCGAACATCGTCTTGTCGCCCGCCTCGGCCTTGCCTCGCGCCACGATGCCGTCGAGGCCCGCGCGCAGGGCGGCCGCGAGCGCCGGCCCGTCGAGTTCGGGCACCGCACCGGCTGCCATCCCCATCCGCAGGAAGAACGTGCCGTAGAGCGGCCCGCTGGCTCCACCCACGGAACTCACGAGCGTCATGCCCACGGTCTTCAGCAGCTCATCGACCGTGGCCGGGGTTCCTGCCGCGAGCTTCTCGCTCACAGCCCCCATCCCGCGGGCCATGTTCGCGCCGTGGTCGGCGTCGCCGATCGCCGAGTCGAGTTCGGTGAGCCAGTCGCGCTTCTCCGTGACAGCCGCTCCGAAACGGGCGACCCAGTCGGCGAGCACCGCGGTGTCGACAGCCGCCATCACGCACCCCACCGCAGGCCGGGGGTGTTCACCGGGGCATCCCACAGGCGCAGCAGCTCGTCGTCGGCCTTGAGCACCGTGACCGAGCAGCCCGCCATATCGAGCGAGGTGATGTAGTTGCCGACCAGGTTCCGCGCGATCTGCACCCCGGACTTCTCGAGGATCGCCGCGACCTCGGCGTACATGAGGTACAGCTCGATCAGCGGTGTCGCCCCCATGCCGTTGAGCATCACGATCGCCGGACCTGCCGCATCGATGTCGGCGAGGATCGGCTCCACCAGCTGCCGGGCGATGTCGGATGCCGGAGCGAGCGGTTCGCGATGACGACCCGGCTCACCGTGAATGCCGATGCCGATCTCCATCTGGTCGTCGGGGAGGTCGAACGTGGGCTTGCCCGCGGCGGGAACCGTGCAGCTGGTGAGCGCCATGCCCATCGAGCGGCCCTGGCCGTTGACCTTCTTTGCCAGCTCCACGACGGCGGCGAGGTCACGCCCCTCCTCGGCGGCGGCTCCGACGATCTTCTCGAGCAACACCGTGAGTCCCACCCCTCGGCGACCGGCCGTGTACAGCGAATCCTGCACGGCGACGTCATCGTCCACGGTGATGCTGCCCACCTCGATCCCCTCCATGGAGGCGAGCTCGGCGGCCATCTCGAAGTTCAGCACGTCGCCGGTGTAGTTCTTCACGATGTGGAGCACACCGGCTCCACGGTCGACGGCCTTCGTGGCGACCTGGACGCGGTCGGGCGTCGGAGAGGTGAACACCTCGCCGGCGACGGCGGCATCCAACATCCCGGTGCCGACGAAGCCGCCGTGCAGGGGCTCGTGCCCCGAACCGCCGCCGGACACGATCGCGACCTTGCCCTGCGCCTTGGGCGTCGCCCGCGTGATGACGTGGTTCTCCAGGTCGACCGAAAGCTCCGGATGAGCGAGCGCGACCCCCTTCAGCGATTCGACGAGAACGTCCTCGGGGGCGTTGATGAGCTTCTTCATCGTTCGATCTCCTTTGATCCTCGGGACTTCTTTCGCGAAATCCGAAAGCAATTCGTTAATGTCGAATATGCTCGGACCCTGCCGGGTTGTCAAGATCATCCTGAAGACCGGCACGGCATACGCACCGGCTCGACGACGCACCGGAAGGAGGCTCCCCCGTGATCCAGGCGATCGACCGCGCGGCGAAGATCCTCGAACTGCTCCAGGGAGCACGCCACCTCGGCATCACCGACCTCGCTGCAGCCCTCAGCCTGCCGCCGTCGACCGTGCACGGGATCGTGAAGTCGCTGCGCTCGCACGGCCTCGTCGCGAAAGAGCGCGGTGGACAGCGCTACATGCTCGGGCCGACGCTGCTGCGCCTGAGCAACGTGTACCTCGACACGCTCGACGTGCGTGCACGGGCCATGCGCTGGACGCAGGAGCTCGCTCGCCGCACCGATCTCTCGGTACGTCTCGGCGCCCCGCACTTCACCGACGTGCTCGTCATCCATCACAACCTGCGCCCCGACGACAGCCAGCAGATGCTGGAGACGGGCGTCGCCATCCCTGCGCACGCGTCCGCGATGGGCAAGGTGCTGCTCGCCTACGACCAGGGCTTCCAGCAGAGTGTCTTCGAGCAGCCGCTGCGCAGCCTCACGGGTGACACGATCACCGACGTCGCCCGCCTGACCCTGGAGCTCCCCGCGATCGCGGAGCGCGGCACCGCGGGCGAGTTCGACGAGGCCGTGCTGGGCGAGTCCTCGCTCGCCGCACCCGTCGCCGACGCCTCGAACGACATCGTCGCGGCGGTCGCGGTGGTGCTGCCGACCTCGCAGACGCCGGCATCCGACGCCATCATGAACGCGTTGCGCGAGACCGCCAGGAACATCTCGCGGGAGCTCGGAGCGACCTCGTGGCCGCCCCGCATCGCGCCCGCCGACGACTGAAGCCGCTCCGGCCCTGACTCAGCCGCGCAATGCCAGCGCGAACGGCAGCACCTGAGTCGCACCGGCCTGCCGCAGCACCCGGGCGGCCACCGTCATCGTCCACCGACTGTCGACCAGGTCGTCCACGAGAAGCAACGGTCCTGCGGGCACATCGAGGTGCTCGGCACTGAACCGGTCCCAGACGCCGCCGAGGCGGAACACGCTGTTGCCGCCCGGCTGCCCGGTAGGACCGCCACCGACCGGTTCGAGCGCTCCGAGATAGGGCAGTCGTCCGACGTCGGCGAGGCCGCGCGCGAGCGAGTCGACGAGCAGCGGATGCGACCGCGACGGCAGGGCGACCACGGCCACCGGCCGCTCGTCCCAGCCCCACCCGGCGAGCACACGGATGCAGGCCTGCAGCAACTGCGGCGTCACCGGGGCATCCGTCGCCCCCGCGGCGAAGAGCTCGCGCAGCGCACCGCCCCACCCGAGATCCGTGAGTCGAGCCAGGGCTCGTCCCTCTCCCGCCTGCTCGTCGGTGGGGATGCGGCCCTTGACCGGCACCTCCAACCGATCGGCACCGGTCGGCCAGGCGCGACGAGGTTCGATCGGAACACCGACCCGGTCGAGCGACTCCGCGGCCTGCGTGGTCGCGGACTCCCCGATCTCGCGCGGGAACCATCCGCCCGCGCAGTTATCGCATCGCCCGCACGGCGCGGCCGTGTCGTCATCGAGCGAGCGCTGGAGGAACTCCATGCGGCACCCGTCGGTCTGCTCGTAGTCGATCATGTGCTGCTGCTCGGCGATGCGCTCGGCGGCGATGCGCTCGTAGCGCTCGGCATCGTACGCCCAGGGCTCGCCCGTCGCGACCCAGCCGCCCTGCACGCGTCGCACCGCACCGTCGACGTCGAGCACCTTGAGCAGCAGCTCGAGCGGCGTCCGCCGGATGTCGACCATCGCCTCGAGTGCCGGTGTCGAGATCGGCGCGTCGCCGAGCGCGCCGATCACCCGCTCCGCCCGTTCCCGGTCGGGCATCGACGCGGTGGCGAAGTAGTGCCAGATATCGCGGTCTTCGACGCCGGGGAGCAGCAGCACGTCGGCGCTCTCACTCGCGCGACCGGCACGGCCGACCTGCTGGTAGTAGGCCACGGGCGACGACGGCGCACCGAGATGCAGGACGAACCCCAGGTCGGGCTTGTCGAACCCCATGCCCAGCGCACTGGTCGCGACGAGCGCCTTGACCTCGTTGCGCTTGAGCATCCCCTCGGACTCCGCGCGCTCGTCGGTGTCGGTCTGCCCGGTGTAGGCGCGGACGTCATGGCCGTGATCACGCAGCAGCCGGGCCGTGTCGACCGCCGCGGCGACGGTCAGCGTGTAGATGATGCCCGACCCCGGCAGGTCGTCGAGGTGGCTCAGCAGCCAGGCCAGGCGGCTCGCCGAGTCGCGCAGCCGCAGCACCCCCAACCGCAGCGACGTGCGCGCGAGCGGCCCGCGGATCGTGAGCACGGGTGCCGCGTCACCCTCGGCCGTCTCGCCGGCCTGGAGGCTGCCGAGCTGCTCGGCGACATCGGCCACGACCCGGCTGTTCGCGGTTGCGGTGGTGGCGAGCACCGGCACGTCGGCGGGCATCTGCGCGATCAGGTCACGCAGCCGCCGGTAGTCGGGGCGGAAGTCGTGCCCCCAGTCGCTGATGCAGTGCGCCTCATCGACCACGAGCATCCCGATGCGACGCACGAGTGCCGGCAGCTGCTGCTCGCGGAAGGCGGGGTTGTTGAGCCGCTCGGGAGACACCAGCAGCACGTCGACCTCGTCGCGATCGAGCTGTGCGAGCACGTCGGACCACTCGTGCGCGTTGGTGGAGTTGATCGCGACCGCACGCACTCCCGCCCGCTCGGCGGCGGCGATCTGGTCGCGCATGAGCGCCAGCAACGGCGAGACGAGCACGGTCGGTCCCGCGCCCTGACGTCGCAGCAGCAGCGTCGCCACGAAGTACACCGCGGACTTGCCCCATCCCGTGCGCTGCACCACGAGCGCACGCCGGCGCCCCTCGACCAGAGCCTCGATCGCCTCGTACTGGCCGTCGTGGAAGTCGGCATCCGGTCGGCCGACGAGCTCCCGAAGGGCTGACAGTGCGGCATCGCGGGTGTCGGCAGGAGCGAGGGAGGTCATGCCTCCACTCTGCCTCACCCCGCCGACACGGCCGGCCCCTCATCCCCAGCCCGCTCGCATCCCGGGCGCGCATCCGTCGTCTAGCGTGAAGGAATGATCACTCGCGAGCTCGCCGTCACCCTTCGAGAGGCCGGACTCGTCTGGCACCCGGCGGAGGGCGACCGCTTCCAGCTCGATCTGCCCGACGAGGTCGAACTCGAGGCGGAGGCCGAGATCTTCACGGTCAGCGAGATGACGATCGAGGCCAGGCAGACCCCGAGCGGAACCGACCTCGCCTTCAACGGCACGACCGAGTGGGCGCTCGACGCGGTGACGCTCGCCGACGCGGTGTGGCTACCGCGCGAAGACCAACTGCGCGAGCTCCTGCGCGGCACCTTCCGCTCACTGACGCGTGTCGAGGATGCCTTCCGCGTCGAGATCGAGATCGCGGACACCTCCGAGATCTTCGAGCATCCGGACCCGTCCGAAGCATATGGTCGCGCTCTGCTGGAGTTGATCTCCCGCTCGCACTGACCCGCGCTCGGGGGACGTGTTGAAACCGGCCATCCTCTGTGTCAGAATTACCTAACGATCGGTCAGTAAAGATGGCCTGATGCCGAGGAGTCGATGATGACCAGTCCCGCAGACCTGTCCCTCGTGGGCGAGATCTCCGATGAGGAGCGTCTCTTCGACGAACTCATCGCGAACGAGCAGCGCATCGAGCCGCGCGACTGGATGCCCGACGCCTACCGCAAGACCCTGGTGCGCCAGATCTCCCAGCACGCGCACTCCGAGATCATCGGCATGCAGCCCGAGGGCAACTGGATCACGCGCGCCCCGAGCCTCAAGCGCAAAGCAATCCTGATGGCCAAGGTGCAGGACGAAGCGGGCCATGGCCTCTACCTCTACTCCGCCGCGCAGACCCTGGGCACCACTCGCGACGAGATGATGGACCAGCTCATCAGCGGCAAGGCCAAGTACTCGTCGATCTTCAACTACCCGACCCCCACCTGGGCCGACATGGGCGCCATCGGCTGGCTCGTCGACGGGGCGGCGATCTGCAACCAGGTCCCGCTGTGCCGCGCGTCATACGGCCCCTACGGACGCGCGATGGTGCGGGTCTGCAAAGAGGAATCGTTCCACCAGCGCCAGGGCTTCGAGATCCTGCTCTCCCTCATGCGCGGTACCGACGAGCAGCGCGAGATGGCACAGGATGCCGTGAACCGCTGGTACTGGCCGAGCCTGGCGATGTTCGGGCCGCCCGACGACCAGTCCCCGAACTCGGCGCAGTCCATGAAATGGAAGATCAAGCGCTTCACGAACGACGAGCTGCGTCAGCGCTTCGTCGGGATGCTCGTGCCACAGGCCGAGATCCTCGGCGTGACCCTGCCCGATCCCGACCTGCGTTTCGACGAGGCGACAGGGCAGTACGTGATCGGCGAGATCGACTGGGACGAGTTCTTCGAAGTGCTGCGCGGCAACGGTCCGTGCAACGCCGAGAGGCTGGAGCGCCGTCGCACCGCGCATGAAGAGGGCGCCTGGGTGCGGGAGGCCGCGGCCGAGTATGCGCGCAAGCAGTCCCTGAAGACGAAGGCGGTGGCGTGATGGCGACTCCGGGAGCCGACGAACGCGAACCCTGGCCGCTGTGGGAGGTGTTCGTCCGCGCGAACCGCGGGCTGAGCCATGTGCACGTCGGTTCGCTGCACGCCCCGGATGCCGAGATGGCGATCCGCAACGCCCGCGACCTCTACACGCGTCGCGGCGAGGGCGTGTCTATCTGGGTCGCACCGGCTGAGGCGATCACGACGAGCGACCCCGACGCCAAGGGCGCCTACTTCGAGAGCCCCGTCGGCAAGAACTACCGTCACGCCGTGTACTACACGGCCTCCGAGGGGGTGCCGCACCTGTGAGCACCGCGCACCCGAACACCGCGCACGAGGACATCGACGTCCACGGCGACGTCCACGGTGATGTCTCGGTCGATGAGCTCCGCCTCTCGCAGGAGCTCTCCGGCACCGGCGCGGTCGCCGCATCGGCCGACATCGCGGAGTACGCGCTGCGCCTCGGTGACGACGCGCTCATCCTCTCCCAGCAATTGGGCGCCTGGATCTCCCGCGCCCCCGAACTCGAAGAAGACGTCGCCCTCGGGAACATCGCCCTCGACCTGCTCGGGCACGCGAGGTCCTTCCTGCACTACGCGGGGTCGTACGACGGGCGCAGCGAAGACGACCTGGCCTTCTTCCGCGACGAGCCCGAGTTCCGGTGCGCCTGGATCGTGCAGCAGCCCAACGGCGACTTCGCCCAGACGATCGCCCGGCAGTTCGTGGTGGCGACATACATGTTCGAGCTCTATTCGGCCCTCCGGGCGAGCAGCGACGAGACGTTCGGGGCGATCGCGGAGAAGTCCCTCAAAGAGGTCGACTACCACCGGGACCACGCGGTGCAGTGGATGCTGCGCCTCGCCGGGGGCACCGAGGAGTCCCGTACCCGGATCATCCGTGCGATCGGCGACGTCTGGCCGTATGTCGATGAGCTGTTCCGCGACGACGACCTGATCGAGCGTCTCGGTGATGCCGCGGTGCGCCCGTCGAGCCTCCGAGCCGGATTCGACGGCGTGGTCGACACGGTCTTCACCGAGGCGGAGTTGCCGGTCCCGGCGGTCGCGGCATCCTCCGCCGGCGGACGGCACGGTGCCCACGCGACGCCGCTCGGCCACGTCCTCGCCGAGATGCAGGTGCTCGCACGGCGGCATCCGGGGGCGTCATGGTGACCCTCACTCCGACCCAGGATGCCTGGCGCATCGCCGCTGCGGTCCCCGACCCCGAGGTGCCCGTCCTCACGATCGAGGACCTCGGTGTGCTCCGCGCTGTCGAGGCGGACGGCGATCGCGTGCGGGTCGACATCACCCCCACCTACAGCGGCTGCCCAGCGATGGACACGATCCGCGACGACGTCATCCTCGCGCTCACGGCGGCGGGATACGACCGGGTCGAGGTGCGCCTCGTCCTCTCCCCCGCATGGACGACCGACTGGATGTCGGATGCCGGCAAGGCCAAGCTCGCCGCCTACGGCATCGCCCCGCCGTCCGGCCGCGCCGCGGTGTCGACCGGACCGATCCGGCTCTCGCTGAGCGTGCGCTGCCCGCGTTGCGGCTCCCTCGACACCCGTGAGGTGTCCCACTTCGGCTCCACCTCGTGCAAGGCGCTGTTCGAATGCCGGGCCTGCCTCGAGCCCTTCGACCACTTCAAGGTGCACTGAGATGTCGCTCTTCACGTCCGCGCCGGCATCCGTCCCCCGCGCGACGACCTCCCGCGAGACCGCTCCTCGAAAGCGCGCCCGCTTCCACACGCTCACGGTCGAGGACGTGCGTCCGCTCACCGACGACGCGGTCGAGGTCTCGTTCACGGTGCCCGCCGCCCTGGCCACCGAGTACGACCATCTGCCCGGCCAGTACGTCGCCCTGCGCACGACCCTCGACGGGGTCGAGGTGCGGCGTTCCTATTCGCTGTGCCGCGCGCCGGAGCACCGCGATGACGGGCACGACACGCGCCTCAGCGTCGCGGTGAAGCGCGACGAGGGCGGGCTGTTCTCGACGTGGGCGCAGACCGGACTCCAGCCCGGATTCGAGATCGACGTGATGAGCCCGCAGGGCACGTTCACCTCGGCGCTTCCCGACCTCGACGACCGGCACGTGGTCGGGATCGCCGCCGGCTCCGGCATCACGCCGCTGATGGCGCTCGCGCACACGGTGCTCACCCGGTCGGACACATCGCAGTTCACGCTGCTCTATACGAACCGGGCGACGCTGGACGTGATGTTCCTCGAAGACCTCGCCGACCTCAAGGACCGGTACCCGACGCGACTCGTGCTGCACCACGTGCTCTCGCGGGAGCAGCGGGCGGCCCCGGTACTGTCCGGCCGGATCGACGACGAGAAGCTGCGCACGATCCTCGGCACGCTCATCCCTCCGGCCACCGTCGACGAGTGGTTCCTGTGCGGACCGCTCGCCCTGGTGGATCTCTGTCGCGAGGTGCTCGCCGACCTCGGCGTCGACCGGTCGCACATCCGCTTCGAGCTCTTCACGACCGGAGACGAGCCGGCTCGCGCGGCCCGACCGGTGCAGGTGCGCGCCGGCGAGAAGACCGTGCGGATCGAGGTCACCCTCGACGGTGTCTCGTCGACGGTCGAGAGCCCGGTCGACGCGCACGAATCGGTGCTGAACGCCGCCCTGCGCGTGCGCCCCGATGCGCCCTTCGCCTGTGCGGGCGGAGTCTGCGGCACCTGCCGAGCACGCGTGCTCGAGGGCAGCGTCACCATGACCGAGAACTACGCCCTGGAGCCGGACGAGCTCGAACGCGGGTTCGTCCTCACCTGCCAGTCCCACCCGACCAGCGACCGTGTGGTCGTCGACTACGACGTCTGACCAGGAGCCCTCATGATCGACCTCACCGTCGCCGACGACGTCGCGACGATCGTGCTGAATGCGCCGGCGAAACTCAATGCTCTCGACGAGCGGGCGCTGGCCGAGTTGGATGCCGCCTACGAGGCCGCGGAGGTCGCGGGCGTGCGCGCGCTGGTGCTCCGCGGTGAGGGGCGTGCGTTCTGCGCCGGCCGGGACATCTCGGGCGTCGACCCGCGGAACGACGATGTACTCGGCTACCTCGGCGGGCTCGTCACCCCGCTGCTGCAGCGGATGGCGCGGTTCCCTGCACCGACCTTCGCGGTCGCGCACGGCGCCTGTCTCGGCGTCGGCCTCGGCCTGTTGATCGCGACCGATGTCGTCTACGTCGCCGAGTCCGCGAAGATCGGCTCCCCGTTCGCCGCGCTCGGTGCGACCCTCGACTCCGGCGGCCATGCGCTCTTCCTCGACCGGCTCGGGGCGCACAAGACGCTCGACCTCATCTACACGGGACGTCTGATGAGCGGAGCCGAGGCCGTGTCCTCGGGCCTCTTCTCGCGGGTCTTCCCCGACGACGAGGTCGTCCAGGCGACGACGGACGCCGCCGCGACGGCCGCCCACGGCGCCACGGCGGCGTTCCTGGCGAGCAAGGAACTGATCGCCCGCATCCGCGACGAGCGGCTCGCGCTGTGGGATGCGGTCGGCATCGAGAACGCGGCGCAAGCCGCCCTGTGCGACACCGATGACTACCGCGAAGGGTTCGCCGCCTTCCAGGAGAAGCGGAAGCCGGAGTTCCGCGGCCGCTGAGGCGCGACACCGACCCGATGTCGGAGGCCGGTGCGAGAATGCTCGGATGAAGCTCGCAGAGCTCGTCACCACGACCGACCGCGTCGGCGCCACATCGTCCCGGCTCGCCAAGATCGATGCCCTCGCCGAGCTCCTCGCGCGCGCCGATATCTCCGAGCTCCCGATCGTCGTGGGTCTCCTCCTCGCGGCACCGCGCCAGGGCAGGCTGGGCGTCGGCTGGCGCGGGCTCTCGGCCATCGAGATCGCCCACTCCGACGAATCCACCCTGACGGTCGGCGATGTCGACGACTCGCTCGATGCCCTCGCCTCGACGTCCGGTTCGGGCTCGGCGGCGGGCCGCACCGGCATCCTCATCGATCTCGGCTCGCGAGCGACCGCGGCCGAGTGGGACTTCCTCGTGCGTGCGATGCTCGGCGAGTTGCGCACCGGCGCGCTGTCGGGCGTCCTCCTCGACGCGATCGCCCGGGCGGCCGACCGTCCTGCGGCTCTCGTTCGGCGGGCGGCGATGCTGTCGGGCGACCTCGGCGAGACCGCGCGCATCGCCCTCGCGGGGGCTGAAGGCGACCTCGAGGCGGTCGGGCTCCAGGTCGGGCGACCGGTGCTGCCGATGCTGGCGTCGACGGCGGCGACCGCGTCGGAGGCGCTGCAGGTCACCGGTGAAGCGTCCGTCGAGTACAAGCTCGACGGGGCCCGGATCCAGGTGCATCGTCATGGCGACGAGGTCGGTGTCTATACGCGGAGCCTCGCCGACATCACCCACCGCGTGCCCGAGATCGTCGAGATCGTGCGGTCACTGCCGGTGCACGACATCATTCTCGACGGCGAGACGCTGTCGCTCGACGAAGACGGCGGGCCGCGACCGTTCCAGGAGACCATGTCGCGGTTCGGGGCCGAGGTCTCGCGGGAGCTCGTGCTGCGGCCCTGGTTCTTCGACGTGCTGCACGTCGACGGACGCGACCTGCTCGACGAGCCGCTCTCGACGCGGCTGTCCGAGCTGGAACGCGTGGCCGGCGAATGGCGGATGCCCGGCATCGTCACGGCCGATGCCGCCGCCGCCGAGCAGCTGTCGCGCGACGCCCTCGCCGCCGGACACGAGGGTGTCGTGGTCAAGGCGATCGACGCCCCCTACGCCGCCGGACGCCGCGGCAAGTCGTGGGTCAAGGTCAAGCCGGTGCTGACCTTCGACCTGGTGGTCCTGGGCGCGGAGTGGGGCTCGGGGCGTCGTCGGGGCTGGCTCTCGAACCTACATCTCGGCGCGCGCGACCCCGACGGCGAGTTCGGCGAGCCCGGCGGGTTCGTCATGGTGGGCAAGACGTTCAAAGGACTCACCGACGAGCTGCTGCGGTGGCAGACCGCCGAGTTCCCCGAGCACGAGTCGCACCGCACGGCATCCACCGTGTTCCTGCGCCCCGACATCGTCGTCGAGATCGCGATCGACGGTGTGCAGCGCTCCCCGCGATATCCGGGTGGCATCGCGCTGCGCTTCGCCCGGGTGAAGGGTTACCGACCCGACAAGACCGCGGCCGAAGCCGACACGATCCAGACGCTGCGGTCGCTGCTGCGGGGATGAACCGACGGGTGACCGTGGCTCAGGCCGAGGGTGCGAGCCCCAGATCCTCTTCGCGCACCGTGCCCTGGAACGACCACGGGAAGTTGATCCACAGGTCGGTGTCCTTCCAGGCGAAGTCGGGCTGAATGATCGTCGAGGGCTTGGTGTAGATCGTGACCGACCGCACGTCGGCGCCCTTCTCCTGCAGCAGCTGCACGGCCAGCGCGAGCGTGCGCCCCGAGTCGGCCACGTCGTCGACGAGCAGCACCCGGCGCCCGTCGAGGTATGCCATGTCGAGCTCGGGCGGAAGCACCTCGGGCGCATCGAGCACCGTGCCGATCCCGGTGTAGAACTCGACGTTGATCGCTCCGCAGTTCTTGGCACCGAGCCCGTACGCGATGGCTCCGGCCGGGAGCAGCCCACCCCGAGCGATCGCCACGACCACCTCCGGCTCGAAGCCGGTGGCGAGGATGCTCCGCGCCAGCTCTCGTGTCGCCGCTCCGAAGCCGTCCCAGGTCAGTGTCTCGCGCTCGAGCGCCGCATCCGTCATCTCTGCATTCTCTCGCATCCTGGTATGCATTCTCGCCGCTAGACTGAGCGGGTCCGGCCCTGCCGGTGCCTGAAAAAGAGGCACGAAGCACTTCGCGAAGACGCGGAGGCGAGACACATACGGATCCGCATTTCCTCCGTCCCTGTCTCGAAAGGCTTTCGCATGCCCACCGTCTCCGCGCACGTCGCCCTCACTCTCGCTCAGCACATCGACTCCGTGTTCGGCGTGATGGGCAACGGCAATGCCTACTTCCTCGACGCGATCGAAACGCAGACGGATGCCTCCTTCACCGCCGTCCGCCATGAGCAGGGCGCCGTGGTCGCCGCCGACGCCCACTTCCGCGCGTCCGGGCGCATCGCCGCGGGCACCTCGACGTACGGCGCCGGGTTCACCAACACGCTGACTGCCCTGGCCGAGGCCGTGCAGGCGCATGTCCCCCTCGTGCTCGTGGTCGGCGACGAGCCCACGTCCGGCCCGCGCCCGTGGGACGTCGACCAGATCGCGCTCGCCTCCGCCGTCGGCGCCCGCACCTATACGGTCGGCCGAGCGGATGCCGCCGCCACCACGATCATCGCCATCGAGCACGCCCTGACCTACCGCGTCCCGGTCGTCCTCGCCATCCCCTACGACGTCGCGGCGCTCGAAGCCGGCGAGGTTCCGGCGGCCCCGTCGCCGCGGGTGCCCGCTCCGCTCGCGCCGCGTGGGGAGTTCGCCGAGGGGATGCTCGACGAGATCGCTGATGCTCTGCGCACCGCCCAGCGCCCGTTCCTCCTCGCCGGCCGCGGCGCATGGCTCTCCGGCGCCAGCACGTCGCTGGGCGAGCTCGCCGCGGCGACCGGCGCGTTGACCGCGTCCTCGGCTCTCGGACGGGGTGTCTTCCCCGACACGCAGTACGACCTCGGCGTCACCGGCGGCTTCGGCGCGGACGGCGCGATGGAACTCGTGCGCACAGCCGATGTCGCCGTGGTGTTCGGCGCCTCCCTGAACCAGTTCACGATGCGGTTCGGCGAACTCTTCGCGCCGGGGACGCGGGTCTTCCAGATCGACATCGCCCCCGCCGCCACCCATGCCCACGTCGGCGGATTCGTACGCGCGGACGCCCGCCTGGCCGCCGAGGCTCTCGTGTCCCGGCTCGGTGGTTCCCTGTCGTCGAGCCCGTGGCGGGAGAGCGTCGACGTCGCGGCGGCCCGCATCTACGACGCCGGCGACGAACTCGCCACCGATGGACGCCTCGACCCGCGGTCGGCCGCGCGTCGCATCGCCGAGCTGCTTCCCGAGGACCGCATCGTGGTGTCCGATGGCGGCCACTTCATCGGCTGGGCGAACATGTACTGGCCGGTCGCCGCCCCCGACCGCATGATGATGATCGGCACGGCATTCCAGTCCATCGGGCAGGGCTGGCCGAGCGTCGTCGGGGCCGCTCTGGCCAGGCGCGAATCGACCGTCGTACTCACCTCCGGCGACGGCGGCGGACTGATGGCGATCGCCGACCTCGAATCTGCGGTCCGCGCGGCCGGTGGCCGGGGCATGGCCGTCGTCTGGAACGACGCGGCGTACGGCGCCGAGGTGAACCTGTATGGCCTCAAGGGCCTGGCCGAGGGACCCATGCGCATCCCCGAGGTGGACTTCGCCGCGTTCGGCGCCGCCGTCGGTGCCGAGGGCGTGGTGGTGCGCACGCTCGCCGACCTCGACCGCCTCGAGAGCTGGGCCGCCGAGGATGCCTCCACCCGCCGCTTCCTGCTCCTCGACCTGCGTATCTCCGGGGATGTCATCGCGCCCTACCAGCAGGAGATCATCCGCGTGAACTCCTGACGCGACTGGCAGACTCGGATGATGCCGGGTCTCCATCACGTCGAACTGTGGGTCGCCGACCTCGATGCCGTGCGCACCGAATGGCGCTGGATCCTCGATCGTCTGGGCTTCACGCTCGACAGCGAATGGTCCGACGGGGAATCCTGGGCTGCGGGCGGGACCTACCTCACCTTCACGACCTCGCCGAACCTGTCGGATGCCGCGCACGACCGCCGCCGCGCCGGGCTCAACCATCTGGCGTTCCACGGTGGCGACTCCGCTGCCGTGGATGCGCTCATGGCCGAGGCCCCGATGCACGGTTGGCTCCCTCTCTACGCCGAGCGCTACCCGCACGCCGGCGGCGAACAGCACTACGCGGGTTGGCTCGAGAACGCCGCAGGCTTCAAGGTCGAGGTGGTCGCCGACGTCGCGTCGACACGGACGCAGACGCCGGCGACCACCGCCGTCTAGCCCTGAGCTCCGTAGTCGGGCAGTTCCTGCAGCGTCCAGGTATTGCCGTCGGGGTCGTCGAAGGACACGAACCGCCCCCAGTCCAGGTCTTCCACACCTTGCGCCTCTACGCCGAGACCTCGCAGGTGCGCCAGCGCCTCATCGGCATCGGGCACCACGACCTGGATCGAGTTCTGCTGCCCCGGCTCCAGATCGTTCCCGAGGCCCGTGCCGAAGGCGATCGAGCAGGCCGAACCCGGTGGAGTCATCTGCACGAACCGCAGCCCCTCGACGGGGGTCTGGTCGTGGTCGGCGTGGAAGCCGATCTTCTCGTAGAAGGCCTTCGACCGGTCGACATCCGAGACCGGGACGAAGATGAGTTCGATCTTCCAATCCATCACGCACTCCTCCTGTCGGGCGCCGTCGCCCATCGGCGTCCACGGTACGCGCGGCCACCGACATCGCACCAGAGCGGTCGGTGACCGATACTGGTCGGGTGACGCGACGTCGAGAGCATGACCGGATGCCCCTGATTCTCGACGCCCTCTGCCTGGCACGTGACGACGCCCCCGTGCGTCGCCTGATCGATGCATTCGGCGGCGACCCCGTGGCGACCACGGAGCGCAGCATCGGCGAACCCGCCGTGCTCTCGCAGCATCTGCTGTTCGAGTCGGGCGGAGAGATCGTGCTGCACGACGACGCGGTCGTCGCCGTGATCCTGCATCTCACGCCGACGCCGTTCACTCCGCGTGGCCTCGACGCCGCGGAGTGGCTCCCGGGGGTCGACAACGATGCGACCTTCGCCGACTTCAAGGCGACGTTCGACGTCCCCTGGAGGTTCGCCGACGGGGACCGCTACTTCGTCCTCGAGGCAGCGTATCTGCGCCCGGAGTACGTGAAGCACGGGGGCCGTCGCGCCGGAGACCTGCAGCGCGTGGCCATCACCGTGGATGACCCGAAGGAGACGTGCCGTCCGGCCGACGAGGACTGCCCGGTGTGCCGCGAACTGATCGTGCGCACCGGCGACGGCTCCTTCGATGTGGACGGCACCGTCGACGCTCTCCTGGCGGGGGCCGAGGCGGGAGTACTCAGGGAGTCCAGCGGAGCCGTCAGCCTCGCCGATCTCCGGCTGCTCCAGGCCTCCGCCCTGATGGAGCGGGTCGAGAGCCAGGTCACGTGCACCGCGTGCGGCCGGGTCGCCTGCCTCACCCTGCATCGCGATTCCTCCCCGACCTTCGGGTACCACCCGCTGGATGCCGCGATGCGACGGCCCCTCGAAGCCATCCCTCCCGTCGAGGAGTGGGGCGACGCCGCGCGCATCGCCGAGGCGCGCGATGCGATGCGCTACGTCGATCACGAGCCCGGCTCGTGGTTCCTGGTCGAACAGCAGGGCGACCTGTACCTCGACTCCCGGTACACGATCACCTCGATGGCCGAGGACTCGTGCCTGATCCGCCTGGATGAGGCCGAGCGTCAGGAGTATCACGAAGCCGGCCGCGACAGCCTCACCGGACTCGCCCAGCGCATCGACCGCAGCGGCCCGCACCGCGAGGAGTCTCCCTTCCACCGGAGGAACCTCCGGCATCACCCGGACGGCGGAAGGGAGTACTCCGCCGAAGTCCGGGCCGCGATCGCCGGGCACACCTGGCTCGCCCGGCAGAAGCAGGCCGCGGCACAGCGAGCCCACACCGCATCCGCGTGACGGCTGAGCGTCAGATCCAGCCCTTGTCGAGGGCGATCCGCACGGCCTGCGCCCGGTTCGCCGCGCCCGTCTTCCCGATCGCCGCCGAGAGGTGGTTCCGCACGGTTCCGGCCGACAGGAACACCTCCGCCGCGATAGCCGCTGCCGACCGCCCGTCCGCGGCGAGGCGCAGCACCTGACGCTCCCGGTCGCTCAGCGGGTTGGCGCCGTCGAACAGGCTGTCGGCCGCGAGCGCCGGGTCCAGCACGCGCAATCCGGAGTGCACCCGGCGCACGGCTTCCGCCAGCTGCTCGGCGGGAGTGTCCTTCACGATGAACCCGCTGGCTCCGGCATCCAGCGCCGAGCGCAGGTAGCCGGGGCGCGCGAACGTGGTCACGACGAGGATGCGCGTGTCCGGACTCACCTCGCGGATGCGTCGCGTCGCCTCCACGCCGTCCATGCCGGGCATCTGGATGTCCATCAGACACACATCCGGCCGCAGCTCCTCAGTGAGCCGCAGCGCCTCCGCGCCGTCGGCTGCCATGCCGATCACGGTGAGGTCCGACTCCAGATCGAGCAGCGCACCCAGCGCCCCGCGCACCAGCGCCTGGTCATCTGCGATCAGCAGCCGGATGCCGCCGGCTTCCCCTGCTGTCGTCACCAGGTCACCTCCACCCGGGTCCCTGAGCCCTCGGCTTCACGCGCCGCGGTGATATGGAAACCCGCACCCGCCTCCGCCGCGCGTTCGCGCATGCCGCGGATCCCGTTGCCCGCGCCATCACCTGCGCCCTCCGCCAGGCCGATCCCGTCGTCTTCGACCACCAGCCGCCCCGGCGCCAACAGCACTCGCACGGTGCGCGCCTCGGAATGGCGCAGTACGTTGGTCGTCGCCTCGCGCAGGATCCAGCTCGCGGTGATCGCCTGCACCGGAGACAGGGCCGCCGGCTCCCCGTCGACGCGCAGGTCGATGTCCGCCGCACGGAGAGAGTCCCGCGACGAGGCGAGCTGCTCGACGAGCGTCGTCGCCCGTGCACCGGCCACCGACGACCGCACCCCCGCGATCGCCTCCGCGGTCAGTCGTTCGATATCGGCGAGCTCGGCCTTGGCCCGCTCCGGATCGGAGTCCATGAGCCGGCGCACGAGCTGCGCCTTGAGACCGACGACCGTCAGCGAGTGGCCGATCAGGTCGTGCACGTCGCGGGCGACGGCTTCGCGACCCTCACTCGTGGCCAGCTCGAGCCCGAGCTGTTCGGCCTCAGCGGAGCGGATGATGAGCCAGGTCGACACCGTGTTCACCACGCCGAGCAGCCCGATGATCGCCAGCACCGAGAGGTAGCTGAGGCCTCCGGGAAGGAGGAACACACACAGAGCCGCGACGATCACGGCTGCGGCTGTCGTGATCCAGTGCCACACGCGCGTCAGCCCGTACGAGGCGAACGACATGATGAACGGCAGGAAGCTGAGCGCCGATCCGCCCTCGGCCGGCACCGAGACCAGCACGCAGACGATGAGGACCACGAACGTGGCCCACTGTCGTGTCGACGGCGGCCTCCCCAGTCCTCCACCGCCCCGCATGCCGTGCATGAAACCGGTCACGTACAGCACGACGAAGACGACCAGTGCGATCCAGCCGACGACGATCCACGCGAGCGGCGCCTCGGAACGCAGCAGTGCGATCACCGGGTACACGAGGAAGACCAGCCAGATCACGGCCATCAGCCAGCCGAACCGCGCCCAGGGATCCTTTCCCACCGGCCCACGCGGGGCCCGCGCTCCCGGAGCCGACCACGCGGCCGGCGGTGCTCCCAGGGCGGCGAACCGCCGGGCCTCCTCGGATGCTTCCGAGGAGGCCCGCTTCGAGTGCTGCGTCATCCGTCCAACCTACTGTCGTCGCCCGATCCGGCCGGCGTCTTACTGCCGCGCCCGGGAGCGCTTCATGCCCAGGGTGACCAGCAGCACGAACAGTGCGAGCCACACGGCGACGTTGAGGAACAGCATCCACAGCTCATCCGTCTGCCCGGTGGTGAGGGTGCCGTCGGTCAACGGCCAGCGGCTCAGGGCGACGAAGCCGTAGAGAGGGGTGAACCGGGCGATGTCGAGCATCACCCCGTCGAGGGGCATGAAGACGTTGCCGAAGAACGCGAAGAACGTCATCGAGATCGAGGCGAGCGCCGCGGCCGAGTCGGAGCTGAAGAACAGGCCGACACCGAGCCCGAACAGTCCGTACATCAGGCCGATGCCGAGGATGATGCCCGCGGTCGCCACCCAGCGCCAGCCGTCCTCTACCTCCGCGCCGGTCATCATGCCTGCGGCGAAGACCGCCACCAGTGCCAGCGCCGCGAAGGCGACGGAGGTGAGCAGTTTCGTCAGCGCATAGCCCGCGGTCGTCAGCGGCGTCATGGCGAGTTGGCGCCCCCAGCCCTGCTTCGCCTCGGTCGCGGCGAGCGAGGTCAGAGAGCTCATCGCGACCGCCGTGCCGTACGCGGCCATCGAGGTCATCACGTAGAACGAGACGTTGCCGTGCCCGGCCGAGAGCGAGCCGAAGCCCATCCCGGCTCCGAACAGCAGGTACATCGCTACCGGCATCGCCAGGGTGAACGCGAGCGTGTAAGGGTTGCGCAGCTGGCGGACGCCTTCGATGCGCAGCATGGTGGGTGAGACGAGCATGTCAGTTCTCCGTCAGAGCCGTGAAGGCGGTTTCGAGGGTGGGTGCGGCGATCTCCAGGTCGTGAGCGCCGTGTTCGAGCAGGATGCGGGCGGCGGCGTCGGAGTCCGCGGCCCGCAGGCTGAGACGATCTCCGTCGAGCCGCACGTCGACCACGCCTTCTGTCGCGCTCAGCGTCGCGACGAGCGCCGCTCCGTCCTCTCCGACCGTCGCGGATACGCTCCGCTCCCCGAGGCTCGCTCGCAGCAGCGCGGTGGGCGCATCCGCGACGACGGCGCCGCGGTGCATCACCACGGTCCGACGGGCGAACTGCTCCGCCTCCTCCAGGTAGTGCGTGGCGAAGATGATCGTGCGTCCGGCATCCGCATCGGCCCGCATCACGTCCCAGAAGTGCCGCCGGGCCGTGACGTCCATGCCGGCCGTGGGCTCGTCGAGCACGAGGATGTCGGGGTCGGACACCATCGCGAGCGCGAACTTCACCCGCTGCTGTTCTCCCCCCGAGCACTTGGCAACGCGGCGGCGGGCGAGGTGTTCGAGGTCGGCACGGGCCATGACCTCGGGCACCCGGGCGGCCGCTTCCGCTCCGTACAGCGAGGCGATGAGGCGCACGGTCTCGCCCACGGTCAGGTCGCCCAGCAGGCCGCCGGTCTGCAGCACCGCGCCGATCGCTCCGCTCGAGGTCGCCTGCTCGGGTGTGACGCCGAGCACCCGGACGCTGCCGCTGCTGGGCTGAGTGAGCCCGAGGAGCATGTCGAGAGTCGTCGTCTTGCCCGCACCGTTCGGGCCGAGCAGCGCGACGACCTCGCCGCGGCGGATCGACAGGTCGACCCCGCCGACGGCCTGCACACGGCGGTCGCCCGAGCCGAAGTGGCGCGTGACGCCCTTCAGTTCGAGGACGACCGGATCATGGTTCGGGGCTTCGGATGCCGGACGCGCGGTGACCCGCGTCGCCGACCCGTCCACGGAGGAGTTGTTCATGCCTCCAGCCTCGCGGGATGAGCATCACGACGCCGGAGGGAGGTGTCATCTCCTCGGCATGACACGTGTCATGCCGAGGAGATTCAGCGCGCCGGGAGCAGTGCCCCGTCGAGGAAGCCTGCGAGCTCGTCCACCGCATCCAGCGGCAGGACGGCGGCGACGTACTGGTCGGGTCGCACGACGACCACCACGCCGTCACGTGAGAGCTCACGTGCCGCGAAGATGTCGGTCTCGCACCACTTGCTGGGGCCCGCCGCATAGACCTTCTCCCAGTCGGTGAGGCCGAGCGGACCCGTCTTCGGCTGGAACAGGGCCGGCGCCGAGGTGACCTCCACCTCCTCGAAGGGCTGCTGGTACACGGCCTTCACATCGAACACGGCGTCGACGTCGGCATCCGCGGGAGTGAAGCGCGCGAACAACGGAGCGGCCTCCGCTGCCCAGGCGGCGAGCGCCTCGCCGGTGCGGTCGCCGAAGGCGTAGACGCGCCAGCGGCCGTCCGCCTTCGCGTGGTGTCCGAGGTGGGTGACGTTACCGTCGCCCACGCGCATGACCTCGGCCGACTTGAAGCGCTTGCCGAGGGGGTAGCCGACGGCGAGCGCCTGGTGGGCGTCGGCGCCGGTGATCATCGACGAGGTGTACTGCGTCATGAAGCCCGACGGGAACTCGGCCGTCGCGAGGTAGTAGGTCGCGAGGTCGCCGGGGTCGGAGATCTCCTCGGGCTTGCGCGCCATCAGGCTCGACCACTCGCGGTCGAAGTCGATGAGCTGCTGCGCCACCGGACGCCGCTCGGCGCCATACGTCGCCAGCAGCGCCTCCGGAGCGCGGCCGGTGAGCACCGAGCCGAGCTTCCAGCCGAGGTTGAAGCCGTCCTGCATCGAGACGTTCATGCCCTGACCGGCCTTGGCGCTGTGCGTGTGGCAGGCGTCGCCGGTGAGGAAGACGCGCGGCGTGCGTCCCGACTCGTCGATCACGTCGTCGAACCCGTCGGTGACGCGGTGGCCGACCTCGTAGACGCTGTGCCAGGCGACCTCACGCACATCGAGGGTGTAGGGGTGGAGGATCTCGTTGGCGCGGCGGATGATCTCCTCGATCGGCGTCTGCCGCACCCGGTGGTCGTCGTCCGCGGCGACCTCGCCCAGGTCGATGTACATGCGGGAGAGGTAGCCGCCCTCCCGCGGGATGTGCAGGATATTGCCCGCTTCGGAGTTGATGGCGCACTTGGTCCGCCAGTCCGGGAAGTCGGTGTTGACGAGCACGTCCATCACGCCCCACGCGTGCGCGGCGGAGGCGCCGACATGCGTGCGCCCGATCGCCTGTCGCACGCCGCTGCGAGCGCCGTCGCACCCGGCGACGAACTTGGCGCGGATCGTCCGCTCCTCCCCTGCGCGCTCGCCTGCGACGTAGCGGATGCGCACCTCGACCGGGTACTCACCCTCCTCGTGCACGGTGAGCCCCACGAACTCGACCCCGTAGTCGGGGGCGATGCGGCCGGGGCCGTTCGCGGCCGCCTCGGCGAAGTAGTCCAGCACGCGCGCCTGATTGACGATCAGGTGCGGGAACTCGCAGATGTCGTAGGCGTAGTCGGCGGTGCGCGAGGTGCGGACGATCTCGTCGCGCTTGTCGGGGTTCGGGCCCCAGAAGTTCATCCAGCCGATGTTGTAGGCCTCGGCGATGATCCGCTCGGCGAATCCGAAGGCCTGGAAGGTCTCGACGCTGCGCGGCTGGATCCCGTCGGCCTGTCCCAACGGGAGGCGGCCGTCGCGCTTCTCGATGATGCGGGTGGAGATGCCGGGGTACTGCGACATCTGGGCGGCGAGGAGCATCCCGGCCGGCCCGGAACCGACGATCAGCACGTCGAGCTCATCGGGGAGGTCGGTCGGCCGGTCGAGCCCGACGCCGGCGGCGTCCTGTACGCGGGGGTCTGCGGAGACGTAGCCGTGGTGGTGGAACTGCATCGTCGTCGATTCCTTCCGGACTTCTTCGTCGGTCCTGCGCTACGGGTCTTGCGCTCAGGGGTGATGTGTTCTATATTCGAACACACTGTTCTACTATTGAACACAGCCTAAACCGCTGTGCCGGTGATCGCAAGGGAGCGCACGCATGCCCGAGACCCCGAGCGCCTCCCCCGCCTCGCAGACGCTGAGTCGCGGCATCCGCATCCTCGAAGTCCTCGCTGACGCCCGTGGCCCCCTCACGATCGATGAGATCGCGACCCGTCTCGGCGTGCACCGCTCGATCGCGTATCGCCTGCTGCGCACTCTCGAGGATCACGGACTCGTCACGCGGGATGCGGCGGGGGCGGTGAGCCTCGGCGCCCGCATGGCGGCACTCGCGGCCGGCGTCGCGCACGATCTGCAGGCCGAGGCGCTCCCCGAGCTCACCGCGATCGCCAACGAGCTCGGGATGACGTGCTTCCTCGCCGTGCTCGACGGAGCCGAGTGCATCACGCTGGCCAGCGTCGAACCGCGGCACGCCGTCGCGAGCGTCGCCCAGCGCCCCGGCGCCCGGCATCCGATCACCGTGGGCGCCCCGGGTAAAGCGATCCTCGCCCAGCTGCCGAGCGCCGAATGGCCCGCCGAAGCTCCCGCGTCACTGCCCGCCGACGTGGAGGCCACCAGAATCCGCGGCTATGCCACCAGTCACGACGAGGTCATCCCCACGGTGCAGTCCGTGGCCGTGCCGCTGGTCCTGCGGAGTCAGCGCCTGGCCGCGATCGCCGTGGTGCATGTGGCGACGGATCTCGACGACGCCCAGATCGCCGCGCGACTGCACCGCTCGGCCGCCGTCATCCGCGAGGCGCTCGACGGCTGATCGCCCCGTCGCGGCGGGGGCGGAACGACGAGAGCGTGCGCCCACTCGGGACGCACGCTCTCGATCGGATGCCGCGAGCAGCCGGCTCAGGCCTTCACGAGTCCGTAGATCGGGCTGACGGACTGCTCTTCCTCGTGATCCGGCCCGAGCGGGATGCCGGAGCGGTCGCGCAGCAGGAGCGTGGCGACCAGGCCGATCAGCGTCATCCCGGCGAGGTACCAGGTGACGGCGTCGGTCGAGCCCGTGGCGCTCACGATGGCCGTGGCGATGGTCGGCGCGAAGGCCCCACCCGCGATGGCACCGATCGCATACGAGATGGAGACACCCGAGAACCGGATGCTGGCGGGGAACAGCTCCGCGTAGAGCGCCGCCTGCGGACCGTAGGTGAAACCGAGGCCGATCGTCAGGATCGCGAGACCCGCGAACAGCAGGCCGATCTCACCGGTGTTCACGAGCGGGAACAGCGTGAACACGCCGACCAGCTGCAGCACCCAGCCGATGACGTACGTCGTGCGGCGCCCGATGCGGTCGGACAGCCAGCCGGCCAGGAGTGTCGTGAGCAGCCATGTCACCGCGGAGCCTGCGACAGCCCAGAGCACCGGACCGCGCTCGAGGCCGATCGACCCCTCCGGGTTCGTGGCGTAGCCCTGGATGTACCCGCCCGTGGTCATGTAGCCGACCGCGTTGTTGCCGGCGAACACGAGCGCGGCGATGATCACGAGCAGCAGGTGCTTGCGGAACAGCTGCGCGATCGGCATCCGCGCCTTCTCCTTGCGCGCGGCGAGCTCGGTGAAGACCGGGCTCTCCTCGACCTTGCGGCGTACGTAGTAGCCGACGAGGATCAGCACCACGCTGAGGAGGAACGGCACGCGCCACCCCCAGATCGCGAACTGGTCGCCGGGGGCGATCACGGTCATCAACGCCATCACACCGGAGGCGAGCAGCAGGCCGAGGGGAACGCCGATCTGCGGCGAAGCCCCGAAGATGCCACGCTTCTTGCGCGGTGCGTGCTCGACGGCCATCAGCACGGCGCCGCCCCACTCGCCACCGGCCGAGATGCCCTGGATGATGCGCAGGAGCACCAGCAGGATCGGCGCCATGATGCCGATCGTCTCGTATGTCGGGAGCAGGCCGATGAGGGCGGTCGCCGCACCCATCAGGATCAGCGTCCACATGAGCACGGTCTTGCGTCCGAGCTTGTCGCCGTAGTGTCCGGCGAGGAACGCGCCGAGCGGCCGGAAGAGGAAGCTCACGCCGACGGTGGCGAAGGCGATGAGCGCACTGTCCGCGCCGAGCGGCTCGAAGAACAGCTGGCCGAACACGAGTCCGACCGCCGTCGCGTAGATGAAGAAGTCGTACCACTCGACGGTGGTGCCGACGACCGTGGCGAAGACGACGCGGCGCCGATCGGCCGCTGTCGCGATGGTTCCGGTGGGTGTGAACCCATCCTGTGACTGCCCGCTCATGGGGTGTCTCCTTTGGTTGTGACCGCATTGTCACGGCGTGCAGCGGATGCGGATCCGGAGTGCTTGCCGAGGGGTGAACCGATGATATATGATTTCGAATACGACGCACAAGGCGTCCTGCACGACCACGCAGACGAGCGCGAGGAGGCGCCCCGTGACGGATACCATCGACCGCCCCGGCAAGATCATCGCGATTCATTTGAGCTATGCCTCCCGCGCCGATCAGCGCGGCCGGCGTCCCGCCGCCCCCTCCTATTTCTTCAAGCCGGCCAGTTCCGTCGGTGTCTCCGGCGGCTCGGTCGAGCGCCCGGCCGGCACCGAGTTGCTGGCCTTCGAGGGTGAGATCGCCCTCGTCATCGGCACCGCCGCCCGGCGCGTCTCCCTCGACGACGCCTGGTCCCACGTGGGGTGGGTCACCGCGTCGAACGATCTCGGACTGTACGACCTGCGCGCGAACGACAAGGGCTCGAACGTCCGGTCCAAGGGCGGCGACGGCTACACCCCTCTCGGCCCCGACCTGATCGATGCCCGCACCGTCGACCCCACCGCCCTTCGCGTGCGCTCCTGGGTCAACGGCGAACTCCGCCAGGACGACACCACTGCAGGGCTCATCTTCCCGCTCGCGCAACTCGTCGCCGACCTCTCCCAGCACTTCACGCTCGAGCCGGGCGACGTCATCCTCACGGGCACCCCCGCGGGATCCTCGGTCATCGTCCCCGGCGACGTCGTCGAGGTCGAGGTGGATGCTCCCGATGCTCCCGGCGCACCGACCTCCGGCCGCCTGGTCACCACCGTGACCCAGGGCGACGTCCCGTTCGACGGCGACCTCGGGTCGCTCCCCGCCGTCGACGATCTGCAGCGCGCCGAGGCGTGGGGCTCGGCCGAGGCCGCCGGGCTCGCGCCCCCCACCGGTGAGGGGTCGCAGGATGCCGAGCGCACCCCTGCCGACGCGGCGATTCCTGACCCCTCACGCCTCTCCCCCGAGCTGCGCGCCCAGCTGCTCGAGGCTCCGACAGCGGGGCTCTCGGCCCAGCTCCGCAAGCGCGGACACCACTCCTGCTTCATCGACGGGGTGTCGGTGAACATCCCCGGCAGCAAGATCGTCGGCACCGCGAAGACCCTGCGGTTCGTGCCGTTCCGCGAAGACCTGTTCAAAGCCCACGGCGGCGGGTACAACGCCCAGAAGCGGGCGTTCGACGCTGTGGATGACGGCGAGATCATCGTGATCGAGGCCCGCGGCGATGCCACCACCGGCACCCTGGGCGACATCCTCGCCCTGCGTGCGAAGACCCGCGGCGCTGCCGGCGTCGTTACCGATGGCGGGGTCCGCGACTTCGACGCGGTCGCTGAGATCGGACTCCCCGTGTTCTCGCAGGGCGCGCACCCGTCGGTCCTCGGCCGCAAGCACGTGCCGTGGGACGTGGATGTCACCATCTCCTGCGGGGGCGCGACCGTGCAGCCGGGCGACATCATCGTCGGCGACAGCGACGGCGTGATCGTCATCCCGCCGGCCCTGGCAGCCGAGGTCGCGGCGGACGCGGTCGCGCAGGAGGTCGAAGACGCGTGGATCGCCGAACAGGTCGCCGCCGGCCACCCGGTAGACGGCCTGTTCCCGCTCAACGCCGAGTGGCGCGCCCGCTACGAGGAGGCCACGGCCCACCGGAGCTCCCGATGACGATGACGACGGCCAGCAAGTCCGAGGTCGCGTACGAGTGGATCCGCTCGCGCATCACGGGACACATGTTCAGCCCCGGCTACCGGTTGGTGCTGGGCTCGATCGCCGAAGACCTCAAGATGAGCGTCGTCCCTGTGCGCGAGGCGATCCGCCGCCTCGAAGCCGAAGGTCTCGTCACCTTCGAGCGCAACGTGGGCGCGCGGGTGACACTCGTCGACGAGAGCGAGTACGCCCACACGATGCAGACGCTCGGCCTGGTCGAGGGGTGCGCCACCGCGCTCTCCGCTCCCCTGCTCGACGAGGCCGCCCTCGACGAGGCCGCCCGCATCAACGAGCGCATGGCGCAGATGCTCGATCACCTCGACGCCCACGCGTTCACCGAACTCAACCGCCAGTTCCACTCGGTGCTGTTCGAGCCGTGCCCCAACCCCCATCTGCTCGACCTCGTGCACCGCGGCTGGTCGCGGCTCTCCGGCATCCGCGACACGACCTTCGCGTCGGTCCCCGGGCGCGCCAGGCACTCGGTCGAGGAGCACACCCAGATCCTCGAGCTCATCCGCGCGGGCGCCGACCCGCTCGAAATCGAACTCGCTGCCCGCAACCACCGCTGGCGCACGATGGACGCGTTCCTCGACGCCCTGCACACCCGTTCCGCCCCGACGACCGGAGAAGACTCATGACCGATTCGCGCATCCCCGCAGACCTCCCCGACCACATCCAGCACTACATCGACGGCGCATTCGTCGATTCCGTCGACGGCGACACCTTCGACGTGCTCGACCCGGTCACCAACCAGACCTACACGACGGCCGCCGCCGGCAAGAAGGCCGATATCGAGCTCGCCGTCGCCGCCGCCAAGCGTGCATTCGACGAGGGCCCCTGGCCCCGGATGCTCCCGCGCGAGCGCTCGCGGGTGCTGCACAAGATCGCCGACCTGGTCGAGTCCCGCGACGCGCGCCTCGCCGAGCTCGAGTCATACGACTCCGGTCTTCCGATCACGCAGGCGCTGGGCCAGGCCCGCCGCGCCGCCGAGAACTTCCGCTTCTTCGCCGATCTGATCGTCGCGCAGTCCGACGACGCCTTCAAAGTGCCCGGGCGCCAGATGAACTACGTCAACCGCAAGCCGATCGGCGTCGCCGGCCTCATCACCCCGTGGAACACCCCCTTCATGCTCGAGTCGTGGAAGCTCGGCCCCGCGCTGGCGACCGGCAACACGGTCGTGCTCAAGCCCGCCGAGTTCACTCCGCTGTCGGCCTCCCTCTGGGCCGGCATCTTCGAGGAGGCAGGCCTCCCCCAGGGTGTCTTCAACCTCGTGAACGGCCTCGGCGAAGACGCGGGCGACGCGCTCGTGAAGCACCCCGAGGTGCCGCTCATCTCGTTCACGGGCGAGAGCTCGACCGGTCAGCTGATCTTCGGCAACGCCGCGCCCTTCCTCAAGGGCCTGTCGATGGAGCTCGGCGGTAAGTCCCCCGCCGTCGTCTTCGCCGATGCCGACCTCGAGGCCGCGGTCGACGCCACGATCTTCGGCGTCTTCTCCCTCAACGGCGAGCGCTGCACGGCCGGATCCCGCATCCTCGTCGAGCGTTCCATCTACGAGGAGTT
Organism: Microbacterium sp. B19(2022); assembly: GCF_012030385.1. Taxonomy (NCBI): domain Bacteria; kingdom Bacillati; phylum Actinomycetota; class Actinomycetes; order Micrococcales; family Microbacteriaceae; genus Microbacterium; species Microbacterium sp. B19(2022). The sequence continues at coordinate 57,794 of NZ_JAAUVO010000017.1, read as the reverse complement.
CGTCGAGCGCTACGCCGCACAGGCGAAGCGCGTCAAGGTCGGCTACCCGCACGACCCGGCCACCGAGGTCGGCGCGCTCGTGCACCCCGAGCACTACGAGAAGGTGATGAGCTACGTCGAGATCGGCAAGACCGAGGGGCGTCTGGTCGCCGGCGGTGGTCGCCCCGAGGGCTTCGACGAGGGCAACTTCGTCGCGCCGACCGTGTTCGCCGACGTCTCCCCCGACGCCCGGATCTTCCAGGAGGAGATCTTCGGCCCGGTCGTCGCGATCACGCCGTTCGACTCCGACGAGGAGGCGCTGTCCCTCGCGAACAACACCAAGTACGGGCTCGCGGCCTACATCTGGACCAACGACCTGAAGCGCGCACACAACTTCGCGCAGTCGGTCGAGGCGGGCATGGTGTGGCTGAACAGCAACAACGTGCGCGACCTCCGCACCCCGTTCGGCGGCGTGAAGGCCTCGGGCCTCGGTCACGAGGGCGGCTACCGCTCGATCGACTTCTACACCGACCAGCAGAGCGTGCACATCACGCTCGGCGGTGCCCACAACCCGACCTTCGGCAAGAACTGAAACCCGTCTGCCCGATCACGCAAGGACGCTGACATGACACACCGCGAAGACATGACCCTGACCTCCTCCGGTTTCTACGTCTCCCAGGAGGCGCCGATCCACCCGGAGAACCCCGTGGCGACGCCGAAGAGCACGCCGCCGGACATCCTCCGCTGCGCGTACATGGAGCTCGTGGTCACCGACCTCACGGCCTCCCGTCAGTTCTACGTCGACGTCCTGGGTCTCTACGTGACCGCAGAGGACGACGAGGCGATCTACCTGCGCTCGACCGAGGAGTTCATCCACCACAACCTGGTGCTGCGCAAGGGACCGATCGCCGCCGTCGCCGCCTTCTCGTACCGGGTCCGCACGCCGGAAGAGCTCGATCGCGCGGTCGAGTTCTACACCGAGCTCGGCTGCGACGTGCGTCGGAACGAGAACGGCTTCGTCAAGGGCATCGGCGACTCCGTGCGCGTGGTCGACCCGCTCGGCTTCCCGTACGAGTTCTTCTACGCCACCGAGCACGTCGAGCGGATGTCGTGGCGCTATGACCTCCACATTCCCGGCGAGCTGGTGCGCCTCGACCACTTCAACCAGGTCACCCCCGACGTGCCGCGGGCCGTCGGCTTCATGCAGGACCTCGGTTTCCGCGTCACGGAAGACATCCAGGACGAGGAGGGCACGGTCTACGCCGCGTGGATGCGTCGCAAGCCCACCGTGCACGACACCGCCATGACCGGCGGCGACGGGCCCCGCATGCACCACGTGTGCTTCGCGACGCACGAGAAGCACAACATCCTCGCGATCTGCGACAAGCTCGGCGCGCTCCGCCGCTCCGATGCGATCGAGCGCGGCCCCGGCCGCCACGGCGTCTCGAACGCGTTCTACCTGTACCTGCGCGACCCCGACGGACACCGCGTCGAGGTGTACACGCAGGACTACTACACGGGCGACCCCGACAACCCGGTCGTCACGTGGGACGTGCACGACAACCAGCGCCGCGACTGGTGGGGCAACCCCGTCGTCCCCTCCTGGTACACGGATGCCTCGCTCGTGCTCGACCTCGACGGCAACCCGCAGCCCGTCGTCGCCCGCACCGACTCGAGCGAGATGGCGGTGACCATCGGCGCCGACGGCTTCTCGTACACCCGCGCCGAAGACGACAAGACCATGCCCGAGTACAAGCAGGGCGAGTACAAGCTCGGCCACCAGCTCTAGGAGGCACGGATGCTGTCAGACGAGACCATCTCGGCGATCGCGGCAGAGCTCGCCGAGGCCGACCGCACGCACAGCGTGATCCCGCGCATCACCGCACGGTACCCGGAGGCGACGGTCGAGGATTCGTACGCGATCCAGGGGGTCTGGCGCGACCAGAACCTCGCAGCGGGCCGTCGGCTCGTCGGGCGCAAGATCGGGCTGACGTCCAAGGCGATGCAGCAGGCGACGGGCATCACCGAGCCGGACTACGGCGTGATGTTCGACGACACGGTCTACGAGTCCGGCGCCGAGATCCCGGTGGACCACTTCTCGAACGTGCGCATCGAGGTCGAGCTGGCCTTCGTGTTGAAGACGCCGCTGGAAGGCCCCGACTGCACCCTCGAGGATGCTCTCGCGGCGATCGATTACGCCGTCCCGGCGCTCGAGGTGCTCAACTCCCACATCGAGCTCGAGGGTCGCACGATCGTCGACACCATCAGCGACAACGCCGCCTACGGTGCGATGGTGCTCGGCACGGAGCGTCGACGTCCGGACGAGATCGACCTGCGCTGGGTACCGGGCGTCCTCTCCCGCAACGGCGAGATCGAGGAGACCGGCGTGGCCGCCGGAGTCCTCGGCCACCCGGCGACCGGTGTCGCCTGGCTCGCGAACAAGTTCCATCAGCACGGCGCGCGTCTCGAAGCAGGCGAGATCATCCTGGCAGGATCGTTCACGCGCCCGATGTGGGTGTCGCGTGGCGATGAAGTGCTGTGCGATTACGGACCGATGGGAACAATCGCATGCCGCTTCGTCTAGACCCCTCCTTCCGCGAACAGCTCGCGGACTCCGATCGCCCGTTCGTGGGCATGTGGGTCTGCTCCGGCAGCCCGCTTCTCGCGGAGGTCGCCGCAGGGTCTGGGCTCGACTGGCTGCTGATCGACATGGAGCACTCGACGAACACGCTCGAGTCCGTGCTGCAGCAGCTGCAGGCCGTCGCCGCCTATCCGATCGCCCCGCTCGTGCGGGTGCCGTCGAACGACACGGTCGCGATCAAGCAGATCCTCGATCTCGGGGCACAGAACCTGATCGTCCCGATGGTGTCTTCCGCAGATGAGGCCCGCGCCGCCGTGGCTGCCACCCGCTACCCGCCGGAGGGTGTGCGCGGAGTGGGAAGCGCCCTGGCCCGCAGCGCCCGATGGAACCGCGTCGACCGGTATCTGCAGGAGTCCGCGCAGCATGTCTCGCTGACCGTGCAGATCGAGACGTCCGCAGGGGTCGAGGCCGCGGCCGACATCGCCGCGGTCGACGGCGTGGATGCCGTCTTCGTCGGACCGTCCGACCTGTCAGCATCGATGGGACTCCTCGGTCAGCAGACGCATCCTGATGTCACCGCTGCGGTCGAAAAGGTCTTCGCTGCGGTGAAGGCCGCGGGCAAGGCCGTGGGTGTGAACGCGTTCGATCCCGCCGCCGCCGACGCGTACGTCTCAGCAGGCGCCGACTTCGTGGCCGTGGGCGCCGACGTCGCCTTGCTGGCCAGAGCATCCGAGGCCCTGGCCGCCCGCTTCATCGCCGCGGATGGAACGGCGCGCGCCAGCTACTGAACTGCTCACACGAACAGTGTGCGAGCTAGCGGATTCATAGCATTTGCCGCGAGACTGTCGGCATGACCTTCGCCGCGCTCCAGCCCCTCGCCGACCGTGCCGCCATCTTCGTGGCACTCCGACAGGACGCCCTCTCCGCCGCCGCCGATGCCCTCGGTGAGCACCGCTGGGACGCGGACATGGCCGCCGGCACGCTCACCTTCACGGCGAACGACGACCCCTCGAGGCAGCTCGTCGCCCGCGCGCACCTGATCGCGACGATCGCGCCGGGCCCCCGTTCGCTGCTGTGGGCCTGGGCGCACCCCAACGGCGACCCCCAGGGTGTCGCCGCACAGCTGCACGCATACGGCACCGAGCACGGCATCGCCGAGTTGACGACCTCGGAGTTGCCGTTCCCCGAGGGCGCCGGCGACGACGACTGGATCGCACAGGCGGCGCACACCATCGGCGGGGTCGCCGTCGAACTGACCGGACGCTCTCCGTACTACTCCGCCCCCGTCGGCAACGGCACCCGCGCGGTCTTCCTGCTCGACGCCCCGCTCGCGCCGCTCACCGTCGCCGACGCGGTCGTCGCCCTCCCCCGTGTGCTCGCCGGAGCAGACCTGCCCGACGCCCGCACCGCGGTGTGGGACCTCGCACGACTCGCCGGCTGGACACTGACCTGGACCGATGAGGCCTTCTCGGGCGCGTCCGTGTCGGACACCACCGGCACGGCGACGTTCCGCTTCGACGAGCAGGCCCGCATCAGCGGCATCGAGAGCACGCTGCACCCACAGGGCTGACCGCACGGGGCGTCCGCTCCGCATCCGCGTCACCACGATCTGTGGGATTCTGGTCGCATGAAGAACGGAATCGTCCGGTTCGCGGCGCTCTACGTGTTCAATGTCGCGGTGCTGCTCCTGATCGGTCTGCTGCTGCCCGGCGTCTCCGTCGGGTTCAATGCCCTGTGGGCATCGGTCATCCTGACCCTCGCCGCACTCTTCGTGAAGCCGCTGATCGCCGGCGCCTTCCGCAAGTCCGCCGCGAAGTCGGCCGCCGAACGCACGAAGACCGGCGAGAAGATCGTCCAGTACGTGCTCGTCTACCTCGTCGAGCTCATCGTCTGGGTACTCACCGTGTGGCTGAGCGGCGTGCGCGCCTCCGGCTTCTGGGCGTTCGTGCTGCCCCCGCTCGCACTGTTGTTCGGCTGGATGATCTACGACCAGATCGACGACAGGATGCGGGCCAAAGCCGGGGAGATCTACGACTCCGTGCAGGCGCGGGTGAACGGCGGGCGCGCGAAGCCCGCATCCGCGACGACCGCCGCCACACGCGCCGCACCGGAGTCCCCCGAGACGACCGCGGCACGTGAGGAGCTCGCCGACGGACTCACGCCCGAGCAGCGCCGGATGCTCGACGAACTCGGCTGACCGGCCCTACGTCGCGGGTATACGACGATGTCGCAGGAATCTCACGGATTCCTGCGACATCGTGCGTATCTGCGACGACCCGGGGGGGCTACACGACCCGCTCGGCTGCCTCCACGACATTCGTCATGAGCAGGGCGACCGTCATCGGCCCGACACCGCCGGGGTTCGGCGAGATGTAGCCCGCGACATCCGCGACCTCGGGGGCCACGTCACCGAAGACCAGGCTCTTGCCGGTCTCCGGGTGCGTCTCGCGCGTCACGCCGACGTCGAGCACGGCCGCACCGGGCTTGACGTCCTCGGCGCGGATCAGATGCTTGACACCGGCCGCGGCCACGATCACGTCGGCCTCGCGCAGGTACCGCGGCATGTCGATGGTGCCGGTGTGCGTCAGCGTGACCGTCGCGTTGAGGTCGCGGCGGGTGAGCAGCAGCCCGATGGAGCGGCCGATGGTGACGCCGCGCCCGACCACGACCACGTGCTTGCCCTTGAGGTCGTAATCGTTGCGCAGCAGCAGCTCGATCACGCCGCGCGGCGTGCAGGGCAGCGGCGTGTGGATCGGACCGTTGACGTTCAGCACCAGTCGGCCGAGGTTGGTCGGGTGCAGTCCGTCGGCATCCTTCGCCGGATCGATCCGCTCGAGGATGGCGTCGGTGTCGAGGTGCTTCGGCAGCGGCAGCTGCACGATGTAGCCGTGGCACGCGGGGTCGGCGTTGAGCTCGTCGATCAGTGCCTCGACCTCGGCCTGCGTCGCATCTGCCGGCAGCTCACGCTGGATCGAGTTCATCCCGATCGCCTCGGACTGCCGATGCTTCATGCCCACGTACAGCTGCGATGCCGGGTCTGCACCCACGAGCACCGTCGCGATGCCCGGGGTGACGCCCCGCTCCTTCAGCGCCGCGACGCGTTCCGTGAGTTCGGCACGGATCGCTGCCGACGCTGCCTTCCCGTCGAGGATCTTCGCGGTCACTGCTGGAGGTCCGGGTAGAGCGGGAACGCGGCGGCCAGCGCGTCGACGCGGGCGCGCAGCGACTCGACATCGGCACCGGGGAGCAGCGCGAGGGCGATGATGTCGGCGACCTCGGTGAACTCGGCGTCGCCGAAACCGCGGGTCGCGAGCGCCGGCGTACCGATGCGCAGGCCCGAGGTCACCATGGGCGGGCGCGGATCGTTCGGAACGGCGTTGCGGTTCACGGTGATGTGGATGTCGTGCAGCAGATCTTCCGCCTGCTTGCCGTCGATCTCGGCGTCGCGCAGGTCGACCAGCACCAGGTGCACGTCGGTGCCGCCCGAGCGCACCGCGATGCCGGCATCCTGCACATCCTGCTGCGACAGGCGCTCGGCGATGAGCTTCGCACCGCGCAGCACGCGCTCCTGGCGCTCCTTGAACTCCGGAGTGCCGGCGAGCTTGAACGCGGTCGCCTTGGCGGCGATCACGTGCATGAGCGGTCCACCCTGCTGGCCCGGGAAGACCGCGGTGTTGATCTTCTTGGCGAGCTCGGCGTCGTTGGTGAGGATGAAGCCCGAGCGGGGGCCGCCGATCGTCTTGTGCACGGTCGACGAGACGACGTGGGCATGAGGAACCGGGTTCGGGTGCAGACCCGCGGCGACCAGACCGGCGAAGTGCGCCATGTCGACCCAGAGCAGCGCGCCGACCTCATCGGCGATCTCGCGGAAGGCCGCGAAGTCCATGGTGCGCGGGTAGGCCGACCAGCCGGCGATGATGACCTTGGGCTTGTGCTCGATCGCGAGGCGACGGACCTCCGCCATGTCGATGGTCGAGGTCTCGGGGTCGACGCCGTACGCGACGATGTCGTAGAGCCGGCCGGAGAAGTTGATCTTCATGCCGTGCGTGAGGTGGCCGCCCTGGTCGAGGGAGAGGCCGAGCAGCGTGTCGCCGGGGCGGGCGATCGCATGCAGGACAGCGGCGTTCGCCGAGGCGCCCGAGTGCGGCTGCACGTTCGCGAACTCGGCGCCGAACAGGCTCTTCGCCCGCTCGATCGCGAGGGACTCCGCGACGTCGACCTCTTCGCAGCCACCGTAGTAGCGGCGGCCGGGGTAGCCCTCGGCGTACTTGTTCGTGAGCACGGAACCCTGCGACTGCAGGATCGAGACGGGAACGAAGTTCTCCGAGGCGATCATCTCGAGGAAGGTCTGCTGACGCTTCAGCTCACGGTCGAGGACCTGCGCGATCTCGGGATCGACCTCGGAGAGCGGGGCGTTGAAGTAACGGTCGGTCATGGTGACATGCTCCTCTGACTACGGATTCGAAAGGGGTGTTCCTATCGGCCCAGGCGCGCGGTCGAATTCCGTGGTCAGTCGCTCCCCGGTGGTAGTCCACCCAGACGCCAGTCGCGACGGTTACGAGCATAGCGGATGCCCGAGGCGGCGAGCGCGGTCGTTTCGACGACCGCCGCAGAATCGATTCGATTCCCCGTTCCGCTGAGAGGCCACGGCAGGTAGGTTTTGTTCATGGTCCTTCCTCATCCTCTTCCTCTCGTGCCCGTGCCCGTGTCCGCCGCCGCACGAGACGGGCGGATGCCGGTCACCGCGACGACGCGCGTGCTCGGCTCCTCCCCCGCCGCCGCCCAGCTGATCGACGCGGTCGAGCGCCGCACCGGCATCCGCCTCGCCGTCGCCGACGAGCCCTCCGCCGAGATCGAGCTGTTCGTCGACCCGAACTCGTCGGCACCGGAGGGCTACACGCTCGAGATCGGCGAGCGCGCCGTCGTCATCGGCGCCGACGAGGCAGGGCTCTTCTACGGCGTGCAGACACTGCTACAGATGCTCCGGCAGGACGACTCCGGCTGGGCGCTGCTCGGCGCCGACATCGCCGACTCTCCCCGCTTCGCCCGGCGCGGCGTGATGCTCGACGTGGCCCGGCACTTCTTCGGCGTCGACGACGTGAAGAAGTTCATCGACAGCACGAGCGCCCTCAAGCTCAACCACCTGCACCTCCACCTCAGCGACGACCAGGGATGGCGTGTGCACATCGACTCCTGGCCGCGGCTCACCGAGCTGGCCGCCGGCACATCGGCGAACGGCGACCCTGGCGGCTTCTACTCGAAGGACGACTACCGCGAGATCGTCGAATACGCCGCCTCACGCCACATGATCGTGATTCCCGAGATCGACCTCCCCGGCCACACGCACGCGATCGGCGTTGCCTACCCGGAACTCGTCGAGGAGCCGGTCATGAACGACAACCTGATCGCGGATTCGGAACGCCTCGGGCAGGCGCTGCCGGTCGCCGGCGAGAACTACCTGGGCTGGGGGGTCGGGCACTCCAGCGTGCGCATCCACGAGGAGCGCACGTACGACTTCGTGCGCGATGTCGTCCGCGAACTGGCCGAGATGACCCCCGGTCCGTATATCCACATCGGCGGCGACGAGTCGCTCGGCACCCCCCAGGCCGACTTCGACCTGTTCGCCGAACGCGCCACCGCGATCGTGGTCGAAGCCGGCAAGACCCCCGTCGCCTGGCACGAGATGGGGTCGGCGGCGAACATCGCCGAGGGCACGATCGGGCAGTACTGGGGCAAGACGACCCCGGAGGGCACCCACGCCGAAGAGGCCGCGCACTTCGTCGAGCGCGGCGGCGCACTGATCATGTCCGCGGCCGACGTCACCTACCTCGACATGAAGTACACCGAGGACTTCCCCCTGGGACTCACCTGGGCCGCGATCATCGACGTCCGCTCCGCCTACGAGTGGGAGCCGACCGCAGTCCTCGACGTGCCGGATGCCGCGATCCTCGGCGTCGAAGCGCCGCTGTGGTCCGAGACCACGCGCACGCTCGGTGACGTCGAGCAGCTGGTCTTCCCCCGCGTGGCCGCCCAGGCCGAGGTCGCCTGGTCCCCGCGACGGGCGCCCGAGCGCGTCTGGGAGTCGTTCCGCGTGCGGGTCGGGGCGCTCTCACCGCTGTGGAAGGCTGAGGGGATCGATTTCCACCCCGCAGACGAGATCCCCTGGAGCGAACGTTGAGCACCCACTCCTCCGCGACCGGTTCGCTGGTCGTCCATTCGGCCAGGATCGTCGATCGCGGCGAGATCACCGAAGACGGCTGGCTCCGCATCGAGAACGGCACGGTCACCGCTCGTGGCACCGGCGCCGACTGGTCGCCCGCCGATGAGGTCATCGACGCCGCGGCGGTTGCCGGTCCCGGCGCCCTGCTCACCCCGGGGTTCGTCGACATCCACGGACACGGCGGTGCCGGTGCATCGTTCGACGACGGGGTGGAGGCGATCCGCACCGGGCGCGATCTGCATCGCGCGCACGGCACCACCCGGGCAGTTGTGTCGCTGGTGACGGCGTCGATCGACGATCTCGCCCGCAACGTCGCCACGATCGCCGACCTGACCGAGACCGACGCGGACATCCTCGGTTCGCACCTCGAAGGACCCTTCCTCGACCCGGGCCACCACGGCGCGCACGAGCCCACGCTTCTGCGCCACCCCGTCGCGGCCGACGTCGCGCGCCTGCTCGATGCCGGGCGCGGCACTGTGCGCCAGGTGACGATCGCCCCCGAGCTGCCCGGCGGACTCGATGCGATCCGGCAGATCGTGGCCGGCGGATCCGCGGCAGCCGTTGGGCACACCGATGCCGATGCGGCGATGGCGGTCGCCGCGTTCGAGGCCGGCGCGTCGATCCTCACCCATGCGTTCAATGCCATGCCCGGCATCCACCATCGTGCTCCCGGGCCGGTGCTGGCCGCCGCGGCAGATCATCGCGTGGTGCTGGAGGCGATCGCCGACAACGTGCACCTCGACCCGCACGTCATCAAGCTCGTGTTCGACTCCGCGCCCGGTCGCGTGGCCCTCATCACCGACGCCATGGCCGCGGCCGGAAGCGCGGACGGCCACTACGACCTCGGAGCGGTGAGCGTCACGGTCGAGAACGGCGTGGCGCGGGCCGATGGCACCGGGTCGATCGCCGGTTCGACCCTCACCCAGGATGTGGCATTGCGTCGGGCGGTGGCCGCGGGCGTGGAGCTCGCTGAGGCCGTACGCGCCCTCACCGAGACCCCGGCACGGGCGATCGGCTGCTCCGCCGCACTCGGCGGACTCCGCATCGGCATGCTCGGCGATGCCGTGCTGCTGGATGCCGAGCTGCACGTCGCACGAGTGTGGTCAGGACCACGGCTGCTCGCCTAGAGGCAGCAGCGCATCGCGCGACGCGCAACCCTGCGCTCTCCGGTCATTCAGGTTCGGGTGGGGGGCCGCCGGTCCCCAGATCGACGGCCCCGTTCCCCTCTCAGAGCCGGTGGCCGGGCTCTCCTCCCCCGAGGATCCCGACCGACCGCTGCCTGAATCCCGCCCCCCGGAGGGATTCGTACGGCTGTCTCTATGGGATGAGACGGCATCCCCACCGATTCATTACGCGACTTCTCGAAAATCTTCGAGAAGTCCCTTCGGTCCGAAGACCGACCCACGCGGGAGGCCGCCGGTCCCCAGATCGACGGTCTGTTCCTCGTGTGCAGAGATGGGGGGCCGGGCTCTCCTCCCCCGAGGATCCCGACCCGCCCGACCGGTGCATGTCCTTCGCACCAGCACCTGAACTCCGCCCCCCGGAGGAGTTCGTACGGCTGTCTCTATGGGATGAGACGGCGACCCCACGAGTTCATTACGCGACTTCCGAAAAACTTTGTACAACCGTGCCCATACGAGCCGTCGACTTCCGGTCGACCTGGCGGGAACCCTCATATCTGTTCAGAATCCGTAGGGAAGGGTGGCTTAGCTGGGAGATTCGCGAGAGAATGATGAAGTCGCGTGATGAGCGGCGCCCTCACGCGTCTCCCCCTGTAGAGACGTACATGCGCCCGCGACAGATGGATGATTGTGCACGAAGAGAACACGACTCACGACGAACCGATCGGCGACGCCGACCTGATCCTGCGCGCCCGCTCGGGCGACACAGGCGCGTTCGGCGAACTCTGGCGTCGCCACTACCCGTCCGGCCTCGCAGTCGCTCGCTCGGTGACCTCGTCGATCGACCCGGACGACCTGGTCCAAGAGGCGTACACCCGCATCTACCAGGCGATCCTCAAGGGCGGCGGCCCCAACGGCTCCTTCCGCGCCTACCTCTTCACGAGCATCCGCAACACGGCCGCAGGATGGGGTCGTGCCCGCCGGGAGACCGCGATCGATGAGCTCGATACCGTCGCCGACCCCGACACCACCGACCAGGCCGCGAACGAGGCGCTCGATCGGAGCCTCACCGCGCAGGCATTCCGCAGCCTTCCCTCCCGTTGGCAGGAGGTGCTCTGGTACACCGAGATCGAGCAGATGAAGCCGCAGGAAGTCGGACACCTGCTGGGCATGAAGTCCGGCGCGGTGTCGCAGCTGGCCTTCCGCGCCCGCGAAGGTCTCCGCGAAGCCTGGATCCAGGCGCATCTGCGCAGCGCCGACGAAGGCTCCGAATGCCAGTGGACGATCGAACATCTCGGCGCGTACTCGCGCGGCAACCTCAGCACCCGTGACCACAAGCGCCTCGAGCTGCACCTCGACGAATGCGCCCGATGCATGATCGTCGCGGCCGAGGCCAAGGACGTCTCGAAGCGCCTCGCCCTCGTCCTGCTCCCCCTCGTGCTGGGTGTCACCGGCGCGGCGGGATACCTTGCGACGCTGCAGGGCGCAGGCACGCCCATCGTCGCGCTGGCTGCCATGCCGTCCAGCATCCCGGGAGCCGTGTTCGCCGGAGACCCGACGGGTCAGGCGGCGACGGGCATCGCCTCCTCGAGCGGCGGGACGACCGGGTCGGGCGGAGCAGCCGGCGGCGGTGCGACCGCGGGAGCGGGCTCGACCGGAGGTGCCCTCACGGGAATCGGCGCGCTCGTGGGTGCCGGCTCCGCAGCACTGGTCGTCGCGGGTGTCGTCGCTGCGGCCACCATCATCCCCGGACTCGCCGGGGCGGACCCGGCCACATCGCAGCCCAGCGCCGGAGACTCCGACCCGTCGTCGATCACTTCGCAGGTCGGGCCCGACGCCTCATTGAACCTCGACGAGCCGATCGTCATCGATGAGCCGGAGACCGTGCCGGATGAGACGCCCGTCGTCCCCCCGGTGGAAGACTCCTCGCGGGAGCAGCCTCTGGAAGACGCCGGTCCGGTCGTCGCTCCGCCCGTTCCTCCCGCGAATTCCGTCGACCCCGTGGACCCTGTCGACCCCGTAGATCCGGTGGACCCCGTGGACCCGGTCGATCCCGTGGACCCGGTCGATCCCGTGGACCCGGTCGATCCTGTCGATCCCGTGGACCCGGTCGACCCCGTCGATCCCGTGGACCCGGTCGACCCCGTGGACCCCGTCGACCCGGCTATCCCGACGGAAGCACCCACCTGGTCCGGTGCGAGCATCTGGTTCAGCGGTTTCACCATCCACTACAGCGTGCCGATCACCGGCGCACCGGGAACCACCGTCGAAGCGCTCCTCGATGGCAGCGGCGGCGGTGGCGACAGCATCGTCCTCGACGACGCAGGCACCGGGACGATCGATCTTCGCCCGAGCTTCCGGCAGGTCTGGAATGCCGACACGACTGTCATCACGTTCCGATACGTCCTGGCCGACAAGGTCGGTCCGTCCGCCGACACGACTCTGCTGGCACTCGAATCCGGTGCCGCCGTCGAAGCCGTCCTACAGGAGGCGGAGCAGGCCCTGGAGGGCGACGAGACCACGACTGCTGTCATCGCCGCGGAGGCAGAGCCGGCTCCTGCCGAGCCCGCACCCGCTGCACCGGCACCCGTCGAGCCCTCCCCAGCACCCGCACCCGTCGAGCCCGCCCCGGCACCCTCACCCGTCGAGCCGGCACCGGCGCCCGTGGCACCCGCACCGGCTGCACCGGCGCCTGTCGCACCTGCTCCCGAGGAGCCGGTCGATTCCGCCCCCGCCGCCGAGGCTCCCGCCGCCGACACCGTCGCCGTCGCACCGGCCGAGGACGCTCCGGCCGCCGAATAGACTGGATGCATGTCCTCGGATCCCGCACCCGTTCCCGGCGTCGAGCGCCCGACCATCTCCGCCCTCGACGTCGTCCGCACCGTCGTCCTGGTCGCTGCCGTCGCCTCTCTCGCCCTGTGGGGTTTCGCCAGCTGGGACCTGCCGTGGAACATCATCCTCGGCATCGGCGCACCGGTGATCGTGATCCTCATCTGGGCGCTGTTCCTGTCGCCGCGCCCGGTACTGCGCGTGCACCCGTTCCTCCGCGCCGCCGTCGAGCTGCTGATCTACGTCGGCGTCACGATCGCCTGGTGGTCGATGGGTCAGGCGCTGATCGGCACCGCGTTCGCCCTGGTGGCCGTCGTCGCGGGCGTCCTCAGCGGTCGGCGCGCCCTGTCGTGACCCTGCCGTCGAGCGCGCGGCCATGAGTGTCCTGACACTCCTGAAGGAGTCGCTGGGCGCGCTCGTCGACACCGACGAGGCGGTTCTCGAGCAGGCCAGAGCGGATCGCTCCGGCCATGCCGCCGCCGGACGCCCGATCGCCGTCGTCCACGCGGAACGGGTCGAGCACGTCCAGCAGACCATGCGCATCGCGTCGCACACGCGCACCCCTGTCGTCATCCGCGGCGCCGGCACCGGACTCGCCGGTGCGGCCAACGCCGGCAGTGGCGAGATCGTGTTGTCGCTCCGCCGGATGACCGCGATCCGCGAGGTGCGACCGGACGATCTGCTCGCGGTCGTCGAACCCGGCATCCTGAACGCCGACCTCAACACCGAGCTCGCGCGACAGGGGCTGTGGTGGGCGCCCGACCCGGCCAGTCGTGACATCTCCACGGTGGGCGGCAACATCGCCACCGGTGCCGGCGGACTGCTCTGCGCCAAATACGGTGTCGTCCGCGATGCCGTGCTCGGCATCGACCTGGTGCTCGCCGACGGACGGCTGCTGCACCTCGGACACCGCAGCGTCAAGGGCGTCACCGGCCTCGACCTCACCGCGCTGGTCATCGGCTCCGAAGGAACGCTCGGCGTGGTGGTGGGAGCGACCCTCAAGCTGCGCAGGCTCGTGCCGGGTGAGACCTGCACGGTGGTCGCCACCTTCCCCGACGTGCGTGCTGCTGCTGCCGCGTCCGCCGCCGTCACCGCCGCAGGGGTGCAACCGGCGATCATGGAGCTGATGGATGCCGCGAGCCTCACGGCCGTGCACGCGCTCCTCGGGCTCCCCGCCCCGACGCCGGGAGCGGCCCAGCTCACCATCCAGACCGACGGACCCGCCGCCCGTGCCGAGGCCGACGCCATCGCGGAGATCCTCCGTTCCCACGGAGGGGTCACTGTGGTCTCGCACGATCGCGCGGAGGGCGAACAGCTGCTCGCGATCCGCCGATCGATGCACGCGGCGATGGCGTCGCTGGGCACAACGCTCATCGAGGACGTCTCCGTGCCGCGCAGCGCGATGCCCGCCATGTTCGACGAGATCGCGCGCATCGAACGAGAGCACGGACTCACCATCCCGACGGTGGCGCACGCCGGCGACGGCAATCTGCACCCCAACTTCCTCTTCGAAGGTCCGGACGTGCCGCCCGAGGTGTGGATCGCGGCGGACGAGCTGTTCCGCGCGGCGATCCGCCTCGGCGGGACCCTGACCGGAGAGCACGGCATCGGCGTGCTGAAGCGCCGCTGGCTCGCCGAAGAGCTCGGTGACGACCAGTGGCAGCTGCAACGGCAGATCGCCGCGGTGTTCGATCCCCTCGGCATCCTCAACCCGGGAAAGGTGTTCAGCCCCGATGCCTGACATCCATGTGAGCGCGGCCGTGATCGTCGATGCCGAAGGCCGGGTGCTGGTCGTCCGCAAGCAGGGCACCACGCGGTTCATGCAGCCGGGAGGAAAGCCCGAGCCGGGCGAATCCGCGGCGCAGACTCTGATCCGCGAACTCCAGGAGGAGCTGGGGCTCACGCTCGACGAGAGTGAGCTTCACCCGCTCGGGACCTTCATCTCCGAGGCCGCGAACGAGCCGGGGCACCGTGTCGTCGCTGCGGCCTTCTCGACATCCGTCGACCCCGGAGCCGTCACGGTCCAGGCGGAGCTCGCCGAACTGCGATGGATCACGCCGGCAGACGTCGCGACGCTCCCCCTGGCGCCCCTGAGCGTCGAGCACCTGCTGCCGATCGCCTGGCCCACGCCGGCGGGATGAGCGCGCCGAGCAGGCGTCAGATGCCCTGCCAGGCCGGCTTGTTCGCGAACGTGTAGCGGTAGTAGTCGGCGAGTTCGAGTCTCGAAGCCGCAGCCTCGTCGACGACGATCGTCGCGTGCGGGTGCAGCTGGATCGCGGAACCCGGAAGGAGCGCGGTGAGCGGCCCCTCGACGGCACCCGCGACCGCCTGGGCCTTGCCTTCGCCGAACGCGAGCAGCACCAGGTGCCGCGCCTTCAGGATGGTGCCGAGGCCCTGCGTGATGCAGTGCATCGGCACGTCGTCGATCGAGTCGAAGAAGCGCGCGTTGTCCTCGCGGGTCTGTTCCGTGAGCGTCTTCACGCGAGTGCGCGAGGCGAAGGACGACCCCGGCTCGTTGAAGCCGATGTGTCCGTCGGTGCCGATCCCGAGGATCTGCAGGTCGACCCCACCGGCCGCATCGATGGCGGCCTCGTAGTCGTCGCCGGCGTGCTGGATCGTCGCGAGAGCGCCGTTGGGAACGTGGATCCGCTGCGGGTCGAGTCCGAGCGGTTCCACGACCTCGCGCGTGATCACGGAGCGGTAGCTCTCCGGGTGCGCCGGGTCGATGCCGACGTACTCGTCGAGGGCGAAGCCGCGCACCTGCGAGACGTCGCGACCCGCGAGCTGCGTGCGCAGCGCCTGGTAGACGGGGAGCGGAGTGGATCCGGTCGCCAGCCCCAGCACCGCGTCCGCCCGGCGTTCGATCAGCTCGACGATCTCGGTGGCGACCAGGGCCCCTGCGGCCTCGGCATTCTCGACGATGACGACCTCAGCCATGCGGGACGATCTCCTTCTCGGTGATGGATGCGCCAACCAGTGCGGCGCCGAAAGCGGCAGCGGGAGACCCGGCCGGAAGCAGTTCGATTCTCTCATCCAGGCGGAGGGACCGCATGAACGGCGACGCGTCGGCTCCGGCATGCAGCGCCGCACGGATGCCGGCCTCCAGGCGGTCGCCGAGAGCCGTGAGCCCTCCTCCGATGACGACGGTCTCGACGTCGGCCGAGAGCACGAGCACCCGAACCGCGGCAGCGGCGCCGTGGAAGAGGTCTGCGCGGAGTGCGAGACCGAGCGGATCGCCGGCGTCCGCGGCGTCGAAGATGTCTCTGATCGGCAGCGCGCCCGGGCGGCCCCACGCCTTGGCGAGCGCGCCGCCACCGCAGAACGTCTCGACGCAGCCATGCTGACCGCACCCGCACAGGCGTCCCTTCGGGTCGACTGAAAGGTGTCCCACCTCCCCGGCCGTGCCACGGGCCCCGCGCCAGATGTGGCCGTCGATCACGATGCCCGCGGCGACGCCGGTGCCGAGGTTGAGATACGCCATCGACCCTGTGACCCCGCTCAGGGCCGCCGCTCCGAGTGCCGCGGCCTTCACGTCGTTCTCCACCCGGAACGGCATACCGAGCGCCTGTTCGGCCCGATCGGCGAGTTCCAGGGATTCCACGCCGAGGTTGACCGCATGATCGACGCGCCCGGCGTCGGCATCGACCAGCCCGGGGATGCCGATTCCGACGGAGCCGATGTCCGACAGCGACAGGCCGACTTCATCGGCGAGCGCGCTGACGGCCGTCACGATGCTCTCGACGACGGCGTCGTCGCCCCAGCCGGTGACCCGGCGGAGTCGCCCGATGATCTCCCCGGAGGAATCGACGGCCACGGCGTCGATCTTGGTTCCGCCGACGTCCAGGCCCACTCGAATCCGCCGACCGGTGGGGTCGGCAGCACTCGCACCGCTCATCGGATGCTGCTCCCCGCGGTCTCGACGGTGGCGGAGAGGCTCGTCACGACACGCCCAGCTGGCCGGAGAGCACCATCACGGCGGCACCGCGCAGGACGATGTCCTCCTGATGGGTCCGGCGCACGACCACGTCCTCGAACACGCCCTCGAGCGTGCGGGCATGCAGGGTCTCGATCGCGGCGTCGATCAGGATGCCGTCGAGCAGATCTGCGGGACCGGAGAGCACGACCTCGGAGAGGTCGAGAGCAGCGACGATCGGAGCGACAGCGATCGCCATCCGCGTTCCGGCATCGCGCAGGATCTCGTCGCGGGCGTCGGGTTCGGACTCCAGCGCCGCACGCAGGCGGCTGACGCTCAGCCAGGCTTCGAGACAGCCGTCCTTGCCACAGGCGCATCGGGGACCGCCGTCGGTGCCGACGACGACGTGCCCGATCTCCCCCGCCGCGAAGCGGCTGCCCAGCAGCGGCTGGCTGCCGGTGATGAGACCGGCACCGACGCCCTTGCCGATCTTGATCAGCATGAAGTCGGCCTTCGCGTCCCCGAACGTGTATTCAGCCAGCACCGCGGCATTGGCATCGTTCCTGGCGAGGACGGGCAGGTCGAGGTCGATGCCGAGCTTCGCCTCGAGGGGGAAGTTCGTCCAGCCGAGGTTCGGCGAGCTCAGGACGAGCCCGTCGGGGCGCACGACACCCGGCGTGCCGATGCCGACTCCCAGCAGCGGCTGCGTCGAGGCGGCGACCAGGGTCCGGGCGAGTTCGTGCAGGGCCGCATACGCCGCTTCGCCGTCGGGCGAGTCCGGGCGCGGCACCTCGCGTCGTTCGAGCACGTCGCCGTCCAGGCTCAGCACAGCGCCGGTGAAAGCACTCGGACCCGACAGATCGAGGCCGAGGATCTGGTGGCCGACGCGGTCGATGTCGATCAGGATCGGCGGCTTGCCCGGACCGACCGCCTCGCGGACGCCCATCTCGACGACGATGCCGTCGGCGATGAACTCGGCGACCAGGTCGGAGATCGTGACCCGGGTCAGCCCGGTCTCGCGCGAGAGATCCGCACGGCTCATCGCACCGGCGTGATACAGCGTCTGCAGCACCAGTGCGCGGTTGTGCCCGCGCGCGTGCTCGGGGAGCACTTTCGCTCGCGAGCGCAGGTGGCGCCCCGGGCCGAAGGCATGCGTGTTCGCGCCGAGGTACTCTACCGGCGGCGCGGGACGCTGTTCATCCGAAACGGACATGTTTGTTAGTAGACCTTACGAACAAAATTTGTGCAACCTCTCCCCGCAGTGGGGCGACGAGGGTTACCGAAACGTTACATTACTTTCGAAGCTCTGCGGAGGCGTCCTCCGAACGCTCGAGAAGTCGCGTCACCAGGCCGGCGACGATGAGCTCGCGCGCCTCGACCGTGAGAGGTTTGCCGGGCACCCCGGGACGACGCTGATCGGGTGCAGGTCCGTCCAGTGGACGATACCGCACCCCCGCCGCGCGGAGGCGGCGCAGCTGCGTCGGCAGACGTCGCCCGAAGTCCGCATACGGTGCCGGGTCGCCACCCTCCCAGAGCCGCTCGGCGATCGCCGACAGGCGGGGGAACATCGCGAAGTCGACCCGATCACGGGTGGGCAGATGCTCGCTCCAGACGTTGGCCTGCCCACCGACGGCACCGTCCTCGACGCGCAGTGTGTAGGCACGCTCGATCGTCAGCGGCGGCCCGACCCGGATGGGCTCCTCCGCGGACTCGGACTGCGGGTAGTCGAGGTACGCCTCGAGGTCGGGGCAGGCGATGACCTCGATGCCCCGCGAGAGAGCCGCGCGCATCGCGACCGGGCCCCGCCAAGCGAGGATCCGGACGCCCTCGGGCACATCGCCCTCGAGCACCTCGTCCCACGCGAGCGCCGTGCGACCTCGGGCGCGCACGTGGGCGACGAAGTGGGCCGTGAACCACGGCTGCACGTCGTGCGCGGTGGCGAGCCCGAGCTCCTGCATCCGCGTGGCGGCTGCGGCGCTCTGCGCCCATTCGGTCACCGGAACCTCGTCTCCGCCGATGCCGATCCACTCCGAATCGAACACGTCGCACAGCGCGTCGATGGCCGCACGGCCGAATGCCAGCGAGGCCTCGGTCGGCGCGAGTGTGCGCGGGTTCACACCGAACCGCTCCCACGCAGACGCGACCGGGTCTCCGACATCGATGTTCCCGAGTTCGGGATAGGCGGCGAGCGCGGCCTGCACGTGACCGGGGAGCTCGACCTCCGGGACCAGCGTCACGAAGCGTTCGGCGGCATAGCTGACGAGATCACGCAACTCGGCCGTCGTGTAGAAGCCCTCATGGACGCCGGGCTCGACGGTCGCGAGCGGACCGTGGCCGCGCTGCGTCGCCGCTCGACGAGCACCGACCTCGGTGAGCCGCGGGAAGCCCGGCACCTCGAACCGCCAGCCCTGGTCGTCGGTGAGATGCAGGTGCAGGACGTTGAGGTGGTGGTCGGCCAGGAGGTCGATGAGGCGACGGACCTCGTCGGCGGTGCGGAAGTGACGTGCCACGTCGAGCATCGCGCCGCGCCACCCATAGGCGGGCGCTCCCTCCCACACCCCGGCCGGAATCGGCGTCGCCCCTCCGTCGGGGTCGCGGAGCTGCCGCAGCACGGTGGTGCCCCGATACACGCCGGCGGGACTCGCACCCCGGACCTCGATGCCCGATGCCCTCACCGTCACGCGGAACGCCTCGGTGGCGATGCGCCCCGCCGCTGCAGCATCGGCGCCGAGCATCTCGTCGACCACGAGGCGGATGCACGGCTGTCCGTCGTCGCGACCGACTCCACCCAGCCGGCCCGCGACGGTGGCGAGCTCCGCGGGGGCGAGCACGGGTGTCTTCTCCGACCAGGCGAACCCGGGTGCCATCGGGTCGATGCGTGCGTCGATGCGCGGCACCGTGGCCCGATGGGGCGCCGGCGGCATCCGCAGCGCCCGCCCCGGAGTGGCACCGGTGGGCTCGCCGTCGGAGACCACGGGCACTCCGCCGACCAGCACCTCGACGATGCCGAGCGGTGCGGTGAACGGCGCGTCGAAGGTCGCTCCCGCGGCGATGGTCTCCGGATCGAACAGCACCAGGTCGGCGGTCGCGCCGGAGCGGATGACACCGCGCGGAGCATCGTCGCGGTCGAGACCCAGCCGTCTGGCCGGCGTGCCCGCCAGGTGCTGCACGGCCTCCTCCAGCGTGAGGATGCCGAGCTCGCGCACATAGTGCCCGAGATAGCGCGGGAACGTGCCCCGGCCACGGGGGTGCGGCCGCGCGCCGATCAGGATCCCGTCGCTGCCGGCCGCATGCTGCGGATGGCGCATGATCGCGCGGACGTTCTCCTCGTCACCGATGTGCATCAGGATCCCGGTGGCACCGGCATCGGCGACGATCGTGTCGAGCACCACATCGACGGCTCGGCGCCCCGTGGTCTCGGCGATCTCGGCGACCGTCCGACCGACCAGGTCGGCGAGGGCAGGATGGGCCGTGCCCGAGATCTGGATCTGCGTCCAGTCGGCTCTCTCGCCGTGGAAGCCGTCACAGCCGACCTCGTCGAGCTCCACGCGGACCGCCTCCCGACCGGCCGCGTCGAGCTCGGCGACGGCACGCAACAGGTCGCCCGTCGCGGCGAGCCTGCTCGGCAGCAGTGCGGCGAGCGTGGTGGCCCCCGGCAGGTAGGGATAGGTGTCCAGGGTCACGTCGACGCCATCCGCGATGGCCTCATCGATGAGGGCGAGGAGTTCCGCTGCTCGCCCCCGGTTCGGGGTGAAGTTCATCGTGGCGTGGGTGAGGTGGATGGGGCACCCGGTGCGGCGGCCGATGTCGAGCGCCTCCCGATAGGCGTCGAGCGCTCCCCCGCCGTAGCTGCGCGTGTGCGGCGCCCAGTAACCACCCCGTTCCGCGACCACGCGGCACAGCGCCTCGAGCTCCGCCGTGTCGGCGTACATCCCGGGCGTATAGGTGAGGCCGCTCGACATCCCGAACGCACCGGCATCCAGCGCCGCGCCGAGCAGGTCCGCCATGGCGGAGATCTCGGCCGACGTCGCCGGACGGTTCTCATGCCCGACGACCATCATCCTGAGGTTCCCCTGCGGCACGAGCACGGCGGCGTTGGCCACGGCTGCGGCATCGATCGCGGCGAGCAGGTCGTCCATGGTCCGCCAGGGCACCTCGGCCGGCATGCCGTTCCATCCGGCGATCTGGCCGGGGATCACGGCGGCCGCGTGGTCGTCGAGCGGGGCGTAGCCGAGGCCGTCCTGACCGAGCACTTCGGTGGTGACACCCTGCCGGATCTTCGCCTCGTGGGCAGCACCGCTCAGCACGGCGAGTTCGCTGTGCGCGTGCATGTCGATGAATCCGGGCGCCAGCACCAGTCCGGCCGCATCGATCTCCGTCGCCCCATCCGGAAGCTCGAGGCCCTCGGTGGCTTCCTTCGTCAGCACTGCGGCCACCCGCGCGCCCTCGACCGCGACATCGGCGACGTAGCGGGCCGCCCCGGTCCCGTCGACGACGGTCGCTCCGCGGTAGACCCGCACCAGGCCCGCTGCGGCCTTCTCCGCGCTCAGAAGCATGTCGCGACCGCCCCGATCACGCGCGGGTCTTCCGCGTCGGGATCGTCGATCACGGCGACCACCCGCCACTTGTCGAATGCCGTGCACGGGTGCGAGAGCCCCAGACGCACCACGTCGCCGACCGCCACCGAAGCGCCGCCCGCCAACCGCAGGAACGCGTGCTGATCGTTGAGCGCCGTGATCTCGCCGTCGACCGACTGCGGGACCGGCAGATCGAGATCGAAGGGCACGTCCCGACGGCCCGCATCCAACAGGGCGAGGCCCTCTTCCGGCTGCGAGACGACACGCGACCAGGCATGCATCGCGGAACGGAGCGACGCGGTCCCGGTCAACGGGCCGAACGGCGACATGCGGGCGTAGAACCCGTCGTCGTGGATCTGGAAGGCACCCGAACGCAGCACGACGTCGGCATCGGCGCCCTCGGGCGCGAGCACCGCTGCCGCTCGATCGGGGAACGAGCTGCCGCCGGCGCTGAGCACGGGACGGATGCCTTCGGGGTACACCAGGCGCGTGTGCAGCTCGACGATGGTCCGGAGATAGGCGTCGACGGCCGCGACGGAAGCGTCGCTGCGATCCGGCCCGAACGGACCCTCGTACCCGGCGACACCGGCGAGTCGCAGCCCGGGAGCCTCCGAGATCGCCCGCGCGATCCGCTCGCCCTCCTCCACGCTGCGGGCGCCGGTGCGGCCCTGCGCGCCGCCGAGTTCCACCAGCACGTCGAGCGGCCGCACGGCACCGCGCATCCCGTCCGCCAGGATCGAGACGCCGGCGAGAGAGTCCGCCCAGCACAGCACCCGCAGCCCGTCATCGGCGGCGAGCAGTGCGCTCAGGCGGCGCACCGCCGCTGCATCCGTGACGCCATTGGCGATCAGCACCGTCGGGACACCGGCGTCGACGGCGACCTCGGCCTGCCACGGTGTCGCGACCGAGATGCCCCACGCGCCCGCATCGAGGAGCCGCTGCCAGAGCGCCGGCGCCATCGTGGTCTTGCCGTGGGGCGCGAGCAGCACCCCCTGCTCCCGCGCCCATGCGAAGACGGTCCCCTCGTTGTGCGCGAGTGCGCCCTCCTGCACCGTGAGCACCGGAGTGACCAGGTCGGAGAGGTGCAGACCGGCGCCGGCGACCTCCGAAAGAGGGAGTCCCCCAGCATGCGCCGGGAAGCCCTTCGTCCAGGTGCCGAGAACGGGATCCGGAATTTGTAGAGGCATCTAACAAGGCTACTAGGCTGGATGGCATGACCGCGAAGACCCGAGTTTCCACCGATGCCGCCCCCGCTCCCGCACACACCTTCTCGCAGGGTATCCGCAAGGGCCCGTTCGTCCAGGTGTCCGGCCAGGGACCGGTCGACCCGCAGACGAACGAGTACCTCTTCCCCGGTGACGTCGCCGCGCAGACCACCCGCACGCTCGAGAACGTCAAGGCCATCGTCGAAGCATCCGGCGCGACGTTCGACGACGTCGTGATGCTGCGCGTGTATCTCACCAAGCGCGAGGATTTCACGATCATGAACGATGCGTACGGCGCCTTCGTGACCGCGAACACCCCCAGCGGAGTGCTCCCCTCCCGCACCACCGTCTTCACCGGTCTCCCCCGCGAGGAGATGCTCGTCGAGATCGACGGCATCGCCATCGTCGACTGACCGGACGCGGGGAGGGACGATATCACGGACCGTTGCCTCCCCGTTACCTCCCATCCCGTACCATTGGACGTCAGGACACGTTTGAGATCCGGGGGGTGAAGTTCGTGACCGATCTGATTTCTGCGCCGGGCGCAGCAGCCGAGGCGCACGGCGACGACGCCACGCCCACCTCCGTACTCACGCCGCAGGAGTCGGCCACCGACGCCGTCCCACCCACCACGGGCGAGCAGCCGTTGGCTTGGGCCCCCGTCGAGCCGGCCCGCAAGAAGCGTCGCCTCGGCCTCTGGATCGGGCTCGGACTCGGCGTCGTCGCCCTCGGCGCAGGAGCAGCCTCGCTGGTGCTCATCGCCCCGGGAACCACCGTCGCCGGAATCCCGGTCGGCTGGATGACGCCCGGTGCCGCAGCCGAAGCGATCAGCACGCATCTCGCCGAGACCGAGGTCACACTCACCGGCGACGGAGACGACGCGGTACTGACCGGGGCCGACCTGGGCGCGTCCCTCGATGCGACCGCTCTCGCCGATGCCGCCTTCGCCGCCCGCCCGCTGTGGAACCTCGGCATGTGGATGGGCGACCCGGTTCCCGCCGACATCGCCCTCGACGCCGAGAAAGCCTCCGCGGCGTTGCGCAGCGCCGTGCCGACGAGCTTCCAAGACCCGGTGGACGCCGGTGTCGCGTTCGACCCCGCCAGCGGGAAGTACATCGTCACGGCCTCGGAGCCCGGCACCGGAATCGACGTCGACGACCTCACCGTCGCCTTCACCGATGCGGTCGCCGAGGGGAAGACGTCTCTCGAATACCCCGGCGGTCCTGCCGAGGCCCTGCCTGCCGTGTCCGACGACGATGCCACCGCCACCGCCACCGAGCTGAACACGATGCTCGGGACGATCGGCTTCTACGTCGGTGACGAGCGCACCGTCCCGGTCAAGCCCGCGGTCGCAGCCACCTGGCTCACCGTGGTCGACGAAGACGGACAGCTGCGCGTCGAAGCCGACCCCCAGGCCATCCAGGCCACCGTCGACACGCTTCCGGGTCTCGTCGACCGGGCGCCGGTGAACGCCACGAACATCGTCGACTCCGCCGGCACCGTGCTGCGCGCCGAGCAGGAAGGCGTCGTCGGCCGTGCCGTCGGCGACACGTCGGGCATCGCCGATCAGTTCGCACAGCAGCTCGCTGCCGGCGACGGGGTCTACAAGCTCACCGTGGGCGAGACCGCTTTCGAGACGGTGAACCTGTTCCGCCGCATCGAGATCAACCTGAGCTCGCAGCGCGCCTACCTGTTCCAGAACAACGAGGTCGTCCAGTCCTGGGCGGTGTCGACCGGCTTGCCCGGCACGCTGACCCCAGCCGGCAACTTCAAGGTGTTCGCGCACACGGCCATCCAGGACATGGGCTGCTACGAGGGCGCGCCGTACTGCACCGAAGACGTCCCGTGGATCACCTGGTTCGCACCGAACATCGGTTTCCACGGCACCTACTGGCACAACAACTTCGGCCAGCGGATGAGCCACGGCTGCGTGAACCTCCCGATCGATCTCGCCAAGTACGTCTACGACTGGTCGCCGGTCGGCCTCGAGGTCTCGGTCTACTACTGAACCGCTCTCCTGCGGACATGAAGAAGGGGGTGGATGCCGAAGCATCCACCCCCTTCTCGTGTGTCAGCGCAGTGCGTCGACGATGCCGTTCAGCGTCTCGGACGGACGCATGACCGCGGCGACGAGATCCTCGTCGGGACGGTAGTAGCCGCCGATCTCCACCGGCTTGCCCTGCACCGCGTTGAGCTCGGAGACGATCTTCTCCTCGTTCTCGGCGAGCGTGGCGGCGATCGGGGCGAACGCCGCTGCGAGCTCGGCGTCCTTCGTCTGCTTCGCCAGCTCCTGCGCCCAGTACAGGCCCAGGTAGAAGTGGCTGCCGCGGTTGTCGATCGTGCCCAGCGCGCGACCCGGGGAGCGGTCCTCCTCGAGGAACGTGCCGGTCGCGGCGTCCAGCGTCTCGGCCAGCACGCGAGCCTTCTCGTTGCCCTTGCGGTCGGCGAAGTGCTCGAGCGATGCGGCCAGCGCGAAGAACTCGCCGAGGGAGTCCCACCGCAGGTAGTTCTCCTCGACCAACTGCTGCACGTGCTTCGGTGCGGAGCCGCCCGCACCGGTCTCGAAGAGACCGCCGCCCGCGAGCAGCGGCACGATCGAGAGCATCTTGGCGCTCGTGCCGACCTCGAGGATCGGGAACAGGTCGGTCAGGTAGTCGCGCAGCACGTTGCCGGTGACCGAGATCGTGTCGAGCCCGTGGCGCAGGCGCGCGAGCGTGTAGCGCGTGGCCTCCTCGGGCGCGAGGATCGTGATCGTGAGGCCCTTGATATCGAGCGTGGCCAGCCCCTGGTGTACCTTCGCGATGATCTGCGCGTCGTGCGCCCGGTTGGCGTCGAGCCAGAACACGGCCGGTACACCGGACGCCCGCGCACGGGTGACGGCGAGCTTCACCCAGTCCATGACCGGGATGTGCTTGGTCTGCGTCGCCCGCCAGATGTCGCCCTTGCCGACCGTGTGCTCGATGAGCACCGTGCCTTCACTGTCGAGCACCTGGACGATGCCGTCTGCCGCGATCTCGAACGTCTTGTCGTGGCTGCCGTACTCCTCGGCGGCCTGCGCCATGAGCCCCACATTGGGGACCGTGCCGATCGTCGCCGGGTCGAGCGGACCGTTCGCGATCACGTCGTCGATCACGGCCTGGTAGACGCTCGCGTAGGAGGAGTCGGGGATCACCGCGAGGGTGTCCGCCTCTTCCCCGTCCTTGCCCCAGAGCTTTCCGCCGTTGCGGACGAGCGCGGGCATCGATGCGTCGACGATCACGTCGCTCGGCACGTGCAGGTTGGTCGTGCCCTTGTCGGAGTTCACGTACGACAGGCGCGGGCCCTCGGCGATGGCCTTGTCGAAGGCCGCGGCGATCTCCTCGCCACCTGCGACGTTCGCGAGGCCTGCGAGGATCGAGCCGAGGCCGTCGTTCGCGCTGAGCCCGGCTGCGGCGAGCTTGTCGCCGTACTGCGCGAACACGTCGGCGAAGAACGCCTTCACGACGTGACCGAAGATGATCGGGTCGCTGACCTTCATCATCGTCGCCTTGAGGTGCACCGAGTACAGCACGTCTTCGGCCTCGGCCGTCTTCAGCGTCTCGGCGAGGAAGGCATCCAGCTCCTTGGCGGAGAGGAAGGTCGCATCGATGATCTCCCGCGGCAGGACCTTGAGGCCCTCCTTCAGCACGGTGACCGTTCCGTCTTCGGCCGTGTGCCGGAAGCTCAGCACGTCGTCGTGGGCGGCGACCCAGGAGCGCTCGTTGTGCTTGAAGTCGTCGTGCCCCAGAGTGGCGACACGCGTCTTCGATCCCTCGGCGAACGGCTTGTTGCGGTGCGGGTGCTTCTTCGCGTAGTTCTTCACGGCGAGCGGCGCACGGCGGTCGCTGTTACCCTCGCGCAGCACCGGGTTCACGGCGGAGCCCTTGATGCGGTCGTAACGCGCGCGCACGTCCTTCTCTTCGAGCGACGACGGCTCGTCCGGGAAGTCGGGGATGTCGTAGCCCTGCGTCTGCAGTTCCGCGATGGCGCCCTTGAGCTGCGGGATCGATGCCGAGATGTTCGGCAGCTTGATGATGTTCGCCTCGGGGAGCGTGGCCAGGCCGCCCAGCTCGGCGAGCGCGTCGCCCACCTGCTGCTCCGGCGTGAGCTTCTGCGGGAAGGCGGCCAGGATGCGGCCGGCCAGCGAGATGTCACGGGTCTCGAAGTCGATGCCCGCCTGACCCGCGTAGGCCTGGATGATCGGCAGGAACGAGGCGGTGGCCAGTGCCGGCGCCTCGTCTGTGTGGGTGTAGATGATGGCTTCGTCGGTCACCGGGAGGTTCTCCGCTCTTGTGGTCTATTTGTCTCGATACCAAGATACCTGAGTGGCTTCGAGGCCGTTGCCCCGGCCACTGCCCGGCGTCCGGTCAGTGGTGACGATCGGCCAGTTCTGGACGAAAAGTTCGACCGAGACGTGTCGGTTCCGGCCCGAGGGGTTAGCCTGGGTCCATGTCCGAACTGCGCATGGTCGAACTCTCCGCTGCGACGATCGTCGCCGTGAACAACCTGTCGCTCAAGCCCGGGCAGGAGCAGTTCCTCGCTCCCGTCTCGTACGGGATCGCAGCCACAGTCATCAACCCGCAGACGTCCTGGCAGCGGGTGATCCTCGATCGCAACGAGGTCGTCGGCTTCGTCAGCGCGAACTTCGATCCCGAAGCGCCGGAGGAGCACTTCCGCTCCGTGCTGTGGCGCATCAACGTCGACGCCGACGATCAGGGTCGCGGTGTCGGCCGTTTCGCCGTCGAGGCGCTGGTCGAAGAGGCCAAGGCGCGCGACGTCGACCACGTCAACGTCATCTACGAGGCCGGCGAGGGCGGGCCCGAGAATTTCTTCCACCGCGTCGGCTTCACGCCTGTCGGCGAGACCGCATACGGCGAGGTCATCGCCGAGATCCGCGTCACGTCCTAGGCCGGCGGCGGGGTCTCGAATCCCCTCCCCCATCGAGACCTCGTCGCCCCTGATCGCGGGATCGCTCCCACGGTCAGGGAAGTGGATTTGTTGCGCGTGACCACAAAAGGCTTGCGTCGACCCCCGGGTCGTGCCTATCATCGCTGGAGAAGCGTGAGCGAAGCGCTTCGACGATTGCTTTCCGCACGATGACGATGGAGTCCCGATGACGACGATCCATGAGGTGGCACGCGCCGCCGGTGTGTCGATCAGCACGGTCTCCTACGCACTCAGCGGCAAACGCCCGGTGTCGGAGAAGACCCGGATGCGCATCGAGGATGCCGTGCAGGCGCTCGGCTACGAGCCCGATGCCGGCGCACGCATGCTGGCCGGTCGCCGCACGCACATCTTCGCCCTGACCGAGCCGCTGCGCGCCGACACGCACGCCCCCACCCACATGGCCTTCGTGCTCGCGACCGCGGTCGCCGCACGGCGACAGGGCTTCGACATCCTTCTCCTCACCGACGAACAGGCGTCCGAGGGGATGAACCGCGTGGCGGCGAGCAACCTCGTCGACGCGATCCTCGTGCTCGACGTCGCTCCCGACGACGAGCGCGTCCCCATCGCCCGCTCGGTCGGCACGCCCACCATCTTCATCGGCCTGCCCGACGACCGCGAGGGTCTGACCTGCGTCGACCTCGACTTCGAAGCGGCCGGTCGGCTGGCGGTCGACCGTCTCGCCGACGTGGGTCACCGACGCATCGCCCTGCTCGGTCAGACCGAGGTCTCGTACCGCAAATCGAACTTCCCCCGCCGTCTGCTCCGGGGCGCGCAGGAACAGGCAGCCGCCCGCGACGT
The DNA here is from genome assembly GCF_012030385.1 of Microbacterium sp. B19(2022). Classification (NCBI taxonomy): domain Bacteria; kingdom Bacillati; phylum Actinomycetota; class Actinomycetes; order Micrococcales; family Microbacteriaceae; genus Microbacterium; species Microbacterium sp. B19(2022). The sequence continues at coordinate 29,606 of NZ_JAAUVO010000017.1, read as the reverse complement.
CACTCTCGACTGGTCAGCCTCCGGTTCGGCGGTGACGGATGCGTCCGCCGTGCGTGCGTGCACGGAGGCCGCGCTCGCCCGCGGAGACCGCGCGTTCATCGTGCACGCCGTCGACGACGTGCACCAGGTGCTGCTGTCCGTGCTCGCCGAACACGGACTGCGGGTCGGCGACGACGTCTCGGTGATCTCCGCTGCCGCGTCCTTCGACACCTCGGCGCTGCCGGTGCCCGTCGACACGATCCCTCTCGTGCCGCAGCGATCGTGCGAACTCGCGGTCGACCTGGCGGTTCGCCGCCTGGACGACCCTCTCGCCCCCGCCGAGATCCACCTCATCCCGCCCGAGTACCGCTCGGTCGGCTCCGTCTCCCCCGCCCAGGACTGATCGTCCTCCTCACCCCCGCACAGGCATGTTCGCGGTCGAAACGCTTCGACGATGCCTCGCTCACAACTGAACAATCCGACCCAGTGAAGTGTCCGGCCCATGGGGCCATTGAGAAAGGAGTGCCGACGATGGCACGCAGCACCCGCAGGACGAAGGCGCTGGCCCTGGTGGCCGCGCTCACGACGACCGGCATCGCGCTGAGCGGCTGTACAGCCGGTTCGGGCGAAGAGGGCGGCGACGGTCAGACCCTCAAGCTCTGGCACTACGAGGGCGCCGACAGCGCGATGGGCAAGGCCTGGGCCGAGTCCATCAAGATCTTCGAGAAGGAGACCGGAGCGAAGGTCGAGTTCGAGGAGAAGTCCTTCGAGCAGATCCAGAAGACGGCGAGCCAGGTGCTCGACACCGACGCCGCGCCCGACCTCATGGAGTTCAACAAGGGCAACGCGACGGCAGGCTTCCTCGCCTCCACCGGCCTGATCGCCGACATCTCCGACGCGGTCGAGGAGTACGGATGGGACGAGAAGCTGGCGCCGTCGCTGCAGACCACCGCCAAGTACTCGGAAGACGGCGTGATGGGCGGCGACACCTGGTTCGGCGTTCCGAACTACGGCGAGTTCGTCGGCGTCTACTACAACGAGGATGCCTTCGCCGCAGCAGGGCTGGAGATCCCCACCACGTACGAGGAGTTCGTCGACGTGCTCGACGCCTTCGTCGCCCAGGGCGTCACGCCGCTCGCGGAAGCCGGCGCCGAGTACCCGCTGGGACAGCTCTGGTATCAGCTCGCGCTGCTCGAGGCCGACCGCGGCTTCGTCGACGACTACCAGCTCTACAAGGAGCCCGTCGACTGGCAGGGTCCCGAGGTCACGTCGGCGACGGAGACCCTGAAGGAGTACGTCGACAAGGGCTACATCGCCTCCGATGTCTCGTCGGTCAAGGCCGAAGACGCCGGCGTCTCGTTCATCAACGGCTCGTCGCCGATCTTCGTCTCGGGCTCGTGGTGGTTCGGTCGCTTCGTCGCCGAGGCCACCGGCTTCGACTGGTCGATGGCCGCGTTCCCCGGAGCAGACCTCTCGCTCGGCTCGTCGGGCAACCTCTGGGTCGTTCCCGAGAACGCGTCGAACAAGGACCTCGCCTACGAGTTCATCGACATCACGATGCGCCCTGAGATCCAGGCGATCATCGGCAACAACGGCGGACTGCCCGTCGCGGCCGACACCGCCGACATCACCGACGAGAAGAGCGCGGCCCTCATCGAGACCTTCAACGGGGTCCTCGACGCCGACGGCCTCTCGTTCTACCCGGACTGGCCCGCGCCCGGCTTCTACGACGTGATCGTGCAGGAGCTGCAGGGCCTCGTCACCGGCGTACAGGACGTCGAGACCACGAACAAGAACCTCGGCGAGCAGTACGACGAAGGCACCGCCGACTTCCGTTGATCGACCCGCGGGGGCGGCATCCGCGCGGACGCCGCCCCCGCACCCCCTGGAGATGAATATGTCACTCGCCACCCGCCGCGAGGGCCGCACGAAGCTGCCGCCCGAACAGCCGTCGATCCCGCAGCGCCGCGGTGGGACCGGGGCCTACTGGATCTACCTGCTCCCCGGCTTCGTGCTCCTGCTCGTCGTCGTGATCGTCCCGCTCATCTGGAACGTGTACCTGACCTTCACCAAGTGGAAGGGGGTGCGCACACCGGAGTTCATCGGCCTCGAGAACTGGCAGAAGATCCTCACCGACGACGACTTCTGGACGTCGTTCACGAACTCGGTGTGGATGATCATCGCGATGGTCGTGGTGCCCACGATCGTCGGCCTCATCGTCGCCGCGCTCCTGTTCGACGTCGTCGGACGCAAGTTCGGCGGCAAGGTCGGCAGCTTCCTCCGCGCCACCTACTACCTCCCGCAGATCCTCCCGATCGCCGTCGCCGGCATCGTGATCGGCTGGATCGTGCGCCCGGGCGGCGACGGCGCCCTCAACCAGATGCTCGGATGGTTCGGGCTGCCCGCCTACGACTGGCTCGGCCAGATGCCGTCGGCGCTCATCGTGCTGATGGTCGTCATGGTGTGGGTGCAGCTCGGCTACCCCGTCGTGGTCTTCATGGCCGCGCTCCAGCGGGTGGACCCCGAGCTGTACGAGGCCGCGGAGCTCGACGGCGCGAACTGGTTCCAGCGGTTCTCGGCGATCACGATGAGCATCATCCGCCCCGAGATCTTCGTCGTCACCCTGACCTGCACGATCGCGGCGCTCAAGGTCTTCGGACCGGTCTACATCATCACCCGCGGCGGCCCTGCCGGTGCCACCCTGGTGCCCGCCTACTACGCCTACCAGGAGTTCTTCACGAAACGGAACGTCGGCTACGGCGCCACGATCGCGACGGTGCTCACCATCGTGGTCGTGATCGTGTCGATCATCTTCATCCGCGTCCAGAACTCCCTCGAGCGCAAGGAAAGGGCGGGTCTGTGATGCACGCCACCACCGCCATCGTCACCGGAAAGCCCGTCAAGACGCGCCCGCGCGGCGGCATGACCAAGAAGCGCCCGATCGACTGGCTGCTGCTCGCGCTCGTCATCGTCGGCGCACTGCTCGTCATCGCGCCCTTCTACCTGGTGCTCGTGAACTCGTTCAAGTCGCCCGTCGACTACGCCACCTCCGGCCCCCTCGCCCTCCCCGAGACCCTCGACTTCGGCGGCATCGTCAAATTCTGGGAGCGGGTGAACTTCCCGGAAAAGGTGTGGAACTCGATCTTCATCGCCGGGATCGTGTCGGTGCTCGCGGTCGTCATCTCGATGCTCAACGCCTTCGCGATCGGCATCGGCCGCGTGCGCGGTCGCAGCTGGATCGTGCTGCTCTTCCTGATGGCGAACCTCCTGCCGCAGGAGGCCCTGCTCTACCCGCTGTACTACATGTTCAAATCGGTCGGCCTGTATGACAACGTGTGGTCGGTCATCATCGTGTTCACCGTCATCCAGGCGGCGTTCGGCACCTACCTGCTCTCGTCCGTATACGGCACGTTCCCCAAGGAGATCCTCGAGGCCGCATCGCTCGACGGTGCGAGCCGCTGGCAGATCCTGTGGCGAGTGATCTTCCCGATCAGCCGTCCCACGCTCTCGGTCCTGCTGATCTTCTTCTTCATCTGGACGTGGAACGAGTTCCTGATCCCGCTGACGTTCCTCGCGTCGAACGCGAATCAGACCGTCCCGGTGGCCATCAGCGTGCTCCAGGGCGACCGCCTGATGGACGTCACCACCACGAGCGCCTCGGCCCTGCTCGGCATCATCCCGACGCTCATCTTCTTCCTCATCTTCCAACGCACCCTCACCAGGGGCATCACCGCAGGAGCAGTCAAGTAATGAAGTTCACCGACGGGTTCTGGCAGCTGCGTCCCGGAGTCTCGGCGCTCTACGCCCAGGAGGCGTACGACATCGCCGAGACCGACGAGACGCCGGACGGAACCGGCATCGTCATCACCGCACCCACGATGGTCATCGCGAAGCGCGGCGACACCCTCAACCGGCCCGTACTCACCACCACCCTCTCCTCCCCCGCGGAGGGCGTCATCCGCGTACGGATCGCGCATCACACCGGTGGACGCTGGCACGGCGGCTTCTCGCTGCCGGGCGCGAGTTCGGGAACGGCCTCGATCTCCATCGGCGACGAGGGCGGCGTGCTGGACGCCGGGTCCCTGGTCGCCCGCATCGCCCCCGGCGATCCGTGGGATCTCTCCTTCGAGGTCGACGGACGCCGGGTGACCGGCAGCGGCCACAAAGCGCAGGGGTACATGCGGCTGGCGAACGACGCGCAGGTCGATCGCGGGATCGTCGGCAACGGACGGCAGGGCGGCGCAGCTCCGCGCGCATCCGCCTACGTCCACGAGCAGCTCGACCTGGGCGTCGGCGAACACGTCTACGGACTCGGCGAGCGCTTCGGACCGCTGGTCAAGAACGGCCAGACCGTGGAGATCTGGAACGCCGACGGCGGCACCTCCAGCGAGCAGGCCTACAAGAACGTCCCGTTCCACCTTTCGGACCGCGGGTACGGCGTGCTCGTGAACGATCCGGGCCACGTGTCGTACGAGATCGGCTCGGAGTCCGTCGAGCGTGTGCAGTTCTCGGTGTCCGGCGAGGTGCTCGAGTACTTCGTGATCGCCGGCCCGATGCCGAAGGACGTGCTCGGTCGCTACACGGCCCTCACCGGTCGCCCGCCCGTCGTCCCCGCCTGGTCGTACGGGCTGTGGCTCTCGACCAGCTTCACGACCGACTACGACGAGCAGACCGTGAACTCGTTCATCGACGAGATGTCCGCGCGGGAGCTGCCGGTCTCGGTCTTCCACTTCGACTGCTTCTGGATGCGCGAGTTCCAGTGGTGCGACTTCGAGTGGGATCCGCGGGTCTTCCCCGACCCCGAGGGGATGCTCGGACGCCTGCACGACAAGGATCTGCGGGTCTGCGTGTGGATCAACCCCTACATCGCGCAGCGCTCCCCACTGTTCCGGGAAGCCGCCGATCAGGGATTCCTGGTGAAGCGCGCCGACGGCTCGGTGTGGCAGTGGGACCTCTGGCAGGCCGGCATGGGCCTCGTCGACTTCACGAACCCCGACGCCACCGCCTGGTACCAGTCGAAGCTGCGGGGCCTCGTCGCGCAGGGCGTCGACTGCTTCAAGACCGACTTCGGCGAGCGCATCCCCACGGATGTGGTGTGGGCCGACGGCGCAGACCCCGAGCGCATGCATAACCTCTACACCGACCTGTACAACCGCGCGGTGTTCGACGTGCTCACCGAGACACGCGGCGAGGGCGACGCGGTACTGTTCGCCCGGTCCGCGACCGCCGGCGGCCAGACCATGCCCGTGCACTGGGGCGGCGACTCCACCTCGACCTACACGTCGATGGCCGAGACGCTGCGCGGAGGCCTGTCGCTCGCCCTCTCGGGCTTCGCCTTCTGGAGCCACGACATCGGCGGGTTCGAGGGCATGCCGGATGCCGGTGTCTTCAAGCGCTGGACGGCCTTCGGACTGCTGGGGTCGCACTCGCGCTTCCACGGCTCAAGCTCGTACCGGGTGCCGTGGGCGTTCGACGAGGAGGCCGTCGACGTGACGCGACAGTTCACGCACCTCAAGATGCGCCTCATGCCGTACCTGTACCAGCAGGGGCTGGATGCCGCGGCGACGGGGGTGCCGCTGATGCGTCCGATGATGCTGGAGTTCCCCGAGGATCCGGCCACCGCCTACCTCGACCGGCAGTACATGCTGGGCTCCGACCTGCTCGTCGCCCCGGTGTTCACCGAAGACGGAGAGGTCGACTTCTACCTCCCCGCCGGCGAGTGGACCTCGCTGCTGACGGGCGAGACCGTCGCGGGCGGCGGCTGGCGGCGAGAGAAGCACGGATTCGACTCGCTGCCGCTGTACGTGCGGCCGGGCACGGCGCTCCCCTGGGGTGCTCGGGTCGATCGCCCCGACTACGACTACCATGACGGACTGCGGCTCCGGGTCTTTCCCGGCGGCGCCGGCAGCACCACGGTCACCGTGACGGACCCCGATGGACGCGCCGAGGACTACACCGTCGACCTCGAGGAGATCACCGCATGACCAGCCTGCTCACGCCCCGCGACGACTACCGCGGCTCCGGCCTGGTGTTCCCCGAGGGGTTCACGTTCGGGTCGGCCACCGCCTCGTATCAGATCGAGGGAGCCGCCGCCGAGGACGGGCGCACCCCGTCGATCTGGGACACCTTCAGCAAGACGCCGGGTCGGGTCTGGAACGGAGACACCGGCGACGTCGCGTGCGATCACTACCATCGCGTGGACGACGACCTCGATCTGATGTCCGACCTGGGGCTCGAGGCCTACCGGTTCTCGATCGCCTGGCCGCGCATCGTCCCCACCGCATCGGGCGCGGTGAACCAGGCCGGGATCGACTTCTACTCCCGTCTGGTCGACGGGCTGCTCGAGCGCGGGATCCGTCCGGTGGCGACGCTCTACCACTGGGATCTGCCGCAGTACCTCGAGGACGCCGGCGGCTGGACATCGCGGGCGACGACGGACGCCTTCGAGCGCTATGCCGAGATCATGGGCACGGCACTCGGCGACCGCGTGCACACCTGGACGACACTCAACGAGCCGTGGTGCTCGGCCTACCTCGGCTACGGCCAGGGCGGTCACGCGCCGGGCCGCCACGAACCGGCGTCGGCACTGTCTGCCGTGCACCACCTCAACCTCGCCCACGGTCGCGCGGTGCAGGCGCTTCGCGCGACCTCCACCGGCGACCCGGACTACTCGGTCACCCTGAACTTCCACGTGCTGCGCGGCCAGGGAGACGGCGCCGCGGAGGCGATGCGCAGGATCGACGCACTCGCCAACCGCGCGTTCACCGGACCGATGCTGCGCGGCGAATACCCGGCCGATCTGCTCGAGGACACCGCGTCGGTCACCGACTGGAGCTTCGTGCAGGACGGCGACCTCGCCACGATCGCCCAGCCGATCGACGTGCTCGGTGTGAACTATTACTCGACCGCGACCGTGCGCCTCTGGGACGGCGTCTCGCCGAAGCAGCAGAACGACGGCCACAAGGGTGCCGCGGGCGGAACGGCCTGGCCCGGCAGCGACCAGCTGGTCGAGTTCGTCGAGCAGCCCGGCCCGTACACCGCCATGGGCTGGAACATCGCTCCGGAGGGGCTGGAGGAGCTGCTGGTGTCACTCTCCGAGCAGTTCCCCGAGCAGGCGCTCATGGTCACCGAGAACGGCGCCGCGTTCGACGACGAGGTCACCGGCGACGGTGCCGTGCACGACGTCGAGCGCACCGACTACCTGCGCCGGCACTTCACCGCGGCGCACCGGGCACTCGAGCGCGGCGTCGACCTGCGCGGGTATTTCGTGTGGTCGCTGCTCGACAACTTCGAGTGGGGGTACGGCTACGCCAAGCGCTTCGGCATCGTCCGGGTCGACTTCGACGACCTCGCACGCACCGTGAAGGACTCCGGCCTCTGGTACCGGGAACTCATCCGCACCCGCACCGTGGAGGCCTGACCGCGCACCCGGGCTTCGCCGGGCGACCGTCAGGGGCGGTCGTCCGGCTTGCCGGGCTTCTTGCGGTTGGTCCAGGCGGCGATGGCCGATGCCGCCGCACCGGCAGCACGGTCGATCGCCTCAGCCGAGCGGCTGAGCATGTCCTGCGCCGCATCCTGCCAGGCCGCATTCGGCGGGGCCTCACCGGCCTGGACCCTCGCCGCGTGCTCCGCGGCCTCGAAGGCGCGCTCGAGCTCGGCGACGGCGTCGCGGTAGGCCGCGAAGTCGCCAGGGGTGGTCTTGCCGGAGACCGCGCGCCGCATCTCGGCCGCGTGCCCGGCTGCCCGCAGGTACGCCGCCGTGGCGGGGAGCTTGACGTCGGTCATCGCGGGATAGGCGATCTGGAGCGCGGGGTCGGTCTCGTACCGCATCCACCGGACCGTCACGGCATCGTGCGCGGCATGCAGCCGTTCCACGGGGCCGGGCTCCGAGGCTGTCGGCACCGCCGCACGCGCGGCGTTCAGCCGGACCTGCCGGGCGCGCACATCGGCCGAGGCCGCCTTGGCGTCGCGCTCCCGTTCCTTGAGCATCCGTCGCGCTCCGGCCACCTGCTCGGCCGTCGCGCGCTGCGCCGCACGTTCCGCGGTGACGCGGGCCAGATCGGCGCGAGCGATCTTCAGGGCGATGCGCCGCTCGGACGCGATGCGCTGAGCCGTCCTGAGGTCGTGGCGCGCCGCGTCGACCTCGAGCCGCCGCCCGCTCATCGTGCTGCTCCGGCGACGCAGACCGATCGCACCGGCCGTTCCCGCAGCGACGGCGGTCGGCGCGATCCACCACCACTCGGCGGCGAGCAGCAAGGGGTCCATGCTTCGATGCTACCCAGGCCCGGCGACGGACGGATCCCCCGACCTGTGCTGCCCGAGCCGATCCTCACCTCTGCGAGCACGGGGAGGTCCCGCGCCCGCAGAGGTGAGGTGATCGGCATCATCAGACCAGTGTCTCCTGCCAAGCCGCATGCAGCTGAGCGAACTTGCCCGTGCCGCCGATGAGCGCGGCCGGGGTGTCGTCCTCGATGATCTGTCCGTGCTCCATCACCAGCACCCGGTCGGCGATCGCGACCGTCGACAGGCGGTGGGCGATGATGATCGCGGTGCGGTCCTTGAGCAGGGTCTGCAGCGCATCCTGGATCAACCGCTCCGACGGGATGTCGAGCGATGCGGTGGCCTCGTCGAGGATCAGCACCGCCGGGTCGGCGAGGAACGCCCTGGCGAACGAGATGAGCTGACGCTGACCGGCCGAGACCCGTCCACCGCGCTTGTTCACATCGGTGCCGTAGCCGTCGGGCAGGGACGAGATGAACTCGTCCGCTCCCACCGCACGCGCGGCGGCCCTGATCTCGTCGAGCGACGCATCCGGCTTGCCCAGCGCGATGTTGTCGGCGACGGTTCCGCTGAACAGGTAGGCCTCCTGCGTGACCATGACGATCGCGCGGCGGAGGTCCTTCGGATGCAGCGAGCGCAGATCGATGTCGTCGAGCGTGACGCGCCCCTCGGAGGGGTCGTAGAACCGTGAGATGAGCTTGGCCAGCGTGGACTTGCCCGCGCCGGTCGTGCCCACCAGGGCGATCGTCTCGCCGGCGGGGATGTCGAGCGAGAAGTTCGGGAGGATCGTCTTCTCGCCGTTGTAGCCGAAGGTCACTTCGTCGAACCGGATGTGACCGCGGGACTCCCACAGGTCGACCGGCTTCTCGGGATCCGGAACCGTGGGCACCTCTTCGAGCACGCCCGACACCTTCTCCAGTGCGGCCGTGGCCGACTGGTAGGAGTTCAGGAACATCGCGATCTCCTGCATCGGAGCGAAGAAGTTGCGCACGTACAGGACCGCCGACAGCAGCACACCCACGGTGAGCGCGCCCTCGGACACGCGGATGCCACCCCACAGCACGACGATGCCGAGCACCAGCGCGGCGACGCCCATGAGCCCGGGCTCGAACGTGCCGAACAGCAGCATTGAGCGGCGGTTGACATCGCGGTATTCTCCCGCGATCTCCTGGAACGCCTTGTCGTTGCGCGGCTCCTTGCGGAACGCCTTCACGGCGCGGATGCCGGTCATCGTCTCGACGAACTGCACGATCACCTTCGGATCACCTTCGCGCTGATCACGCGCGACTCGCGGTAGACCAGCTGCGAGCGCGAGTAGAACCACTTCATCAGGAAGAACAGCGGCACGCCGCCGATCGCGAGGATCAGGCCGGACTGCCAGTCCCAGAAGCACAGGGCGATGAAGGTGAAGAGTCCGAAGAGCACGCCGGAGACGAGCTCGTTCAAGCCTCCGTCGAGGAGCTCCTTGATGGAATCGAGGTCACTCGTCTGGCGCGAGATGATGCGACCCGACGTGTACGACTCGTGGAACTCCAGGCTCAGGCGCTGGGTGTGCAGGAAGATCCGCTTGCGCAGATCGAGCAGCACGGCCTGCGTGAGCTTGGCGGCGATGATGACGTACCAGGCGATCAGCACGGCGGCCAGGATGCCGGCGGCCAGATAGATGCCGCCGATCATGAAGGTCGGCATCCAATCGGCGTTCTTCAGCACCGCCGGCAGTGCACGGTCGAGACCGATGCTGATCAGAATGGGGCCGGCGACCTGCAGCGCGGTCGAGACGACCAGCACGGCGGCGGCCAGCACGATCTGCGGCTTCAGCGGGCGCACCAGCGAGCCGAGCAGTCGGAGGGACCGACGACGGATCTCCCTGCTCTCCTCGCGGGTGTAGTGGGAACGATCCTCGTCCTGGGTTCCGGTGATGGCGGAGCTCATCGCTGCACCTCCTTCTCGGTGATCGGGTCTTCGTCGGCGGCCTCGGCTCTGCGGCCCTCACGGACCTCGTCTTCGACTTCGAGCTGCTCGTCGCGGATGATCGGGATCGCCCCGGTCCGCGCCGCCTCCTCGGCCTCCAGGCTGGAGATGACGTGGCGGTAGTGCCGGCTGGTCTTCAGCAGCTCGGAGTGGGTGCCCACCGCCGTGACGCGGCCGGCTTCGAGCAGCGCGACGCGGTCGGCGAGCGCGACGGTCGAGGGACGGTGCGCGACGATCAGAGCCGTCGTCTCGGCGAGGACGTGTCGCAGCGCCTCTTCGACGAGCGCCTCGGTGTCGACGTCGAGCGCCGACAGCGGGTCGTCGAGCACGAGCACCTTCGGCGCCGCCGCCACCGCGCGGGCGAGGGCGAGCCGCTGACGCTGCCCACCGGAGAGGCTGAGCCCCTCCTCGCCGATCACGGTCTCGACGCCGTCGGGCAGCGAGTCCACGAAGGATGCCTGCGCCACGTCGAGTGCTTCGCGCAGCACGCGCTCCCCCTCTTCGCTGTGCACGTCGAGGTCGGCGCGGCCGAGCAGCACGTTCTCGCGCACGGTCGCCGAGAACAGCGTCGCGTCCTCGAACGCCATCGCGATGTGCTGGCGCAGCTCGGACAGCGTCAGATCGCGCACATCGACGCCGTCGAGCGTGACCTTGCCGCCCGTCACGTCGTACAGGCGCGTGGGCAGCGTCGTGAGCGTGGTCTTGCCGCTGCCGGTGAGACCCACGAGCGCCATGGTCTCGCCGGGACGGAGGACCAGGTCGATGCCGTCGAGCAGGTCGCGCTCGTGCGCACCCGCGTCCTGGTAACGGAAGTGCGCGTTCACGAACGCCAGCTCTCCGCGCGGGTTCTCGATGTGCACGGGGTTCTCCGGGTCCGTGATGCTGTTGGTCTCGGAGAAGATGTCGAACACGCGGTCGGTCGCCGTGCGGGCGTCGAGCATGAACGAGAACAGGAAGCCGATCGACTCGATCGGCCAGCGGAGCACAACGGCCATCGCGAAGAACGCGAACAGCTGCGCTTCGTCGATCTGCCCCTGCGAGATCAGCCAGATGCCGGAGATCAGGCTGAGGCCGAACGCGATCTGCGGCATCATGTCGAGCCAGAACCAGATCGACGCGATCGCGCCGGCCTTGCTCATCTCGGTCTCGCGCAGCGTCTCGGCCTGACGGCTGAAGCGGCTGAGCGCGTGCTTGCCGCGGCCGAACGCCTTCAGGACGCGGATACCGTGCACGCTCTCCTCGACGCTGGTCGCGAGGTCGCCGGCCTGGTCCTGACTGCGGCGGGTGAGCGCGCCGTAGCGCTTCTCGAACAGGTAGCCGCGGATCCACAGCGGGATCGCCGTGACCAGGAAGATCGTGCCGAGCAGCCAGTGCCAGCGGAACAGCAGCACCGATCCGATGATGATGGTGAGGACGTTGACGACGAGCAGCACAAGCCCGAATGCCAGCCAGCGGCGGATGAGGCCGATGTCCTGCATCATGCGGCTGAGCAGCTGGCCGGAGCCCCACCTGTCGTGGAAGGACACCGGCAGCGTCTGCAGGCGCGAGTAGAGCTCGGTGCGCATCTTGTACTCGACCTCGGTCGAGGGGTTGAGCACGAACTGCCGACGCAGCCAGACCATCAGCGCCTCGCCGAGGCCGAGCGCGAAGACGGCGAGCGCGCCCCAGACGATCGCGCTGAAGTCACCGGAGCGGACCGGTCCGCTGATGATCTGCTCGAGGACGATCGGGATCATCAGCGCGATGATCGCGGCGATGAGCGCGCTGGCAGCACCGCCGGCGAGCCGCCAGATGACCGGCTTGACGAAGGGCTTCAGCCGCCACAGTGCGGCCGGAGTGGACAGGGTGGACGAGGGATTCTGCGCGGAAGGCGAGGAAGACATGTCTCTCAGACGAGTTTCGTATGGAATGCGGTTGCGGAAGGGGACGGATGCGAGAGCGGACTCACAGAGTCCGGCATCCGGTGCAGAAGGGGCGGGGTGGCTCTAAATGAGCGGACGCGCCGGGGTCGAGCCGAGAGCTGCGATCCGCGCGGTGGCGATCGTGGTCATGGTGTCCTCCTCAGGGGCTCGGCTGTGTCGTCCGGTTGGCGCGACAGCCCACCAGCCTATTGCTGTGAACCAGCTGAAAGCAAGAGACATTCCCGATTTGTTCGGCGTCTTTCGCGGCGATCCCCTCTCCCCCTGCCCGCGCACGCATCCGCCGCGCCGCCGGGGATCGGTGACGCGGCGAAGTGCAGTCGTTCAGGCGGCGATGCTCTCGCGCGCGAGCAGGCTCTCCTTCACGTCGAGCCCCCAGGCGAAGCCGCCGAGGCTGCCGTCGGTGCGCAGCACGCGGTGACACGGCACGAACAGCGCGGGAGCGTTCCGCGCGCAGATCGAGGCGGCCGCGCGCACGGCGTTCGGGTTGCCGAGCCGCGCCGCGAAGCCGGTGTAGGTGAGCGGTGCGCCGGGTTCGATCGCCCGCAGCGCCGACCATCCGGCGAGCTGCAGCACGGTGCCCGACTGCTTCACCGTGACCGCGTCGATCGCGGACAGATCGCCCGCATAGAAGGCCAGTGCGGCGTCCGCAGCGTCTGTCTCCGCCTCGCGGAGCTCCTCGGGGCGGTTCGTCGGAGACAGTCGTGTGAGGATCGCCTCGACGTCGGAGGTCCACCCCGACGACAGCACCCGCTGGCGCTCGTCGGCGAGGATCGTGAAGGCCCCGTCCGGGGTCTCGATGGTCTGGATGAGAGCGGTCATGAGGTCTCCTTCGATGTCGTGTCAGCTGTGGTGGCAGCGCGGGCGGTGGGTGCCGCCCGCCGGGGTCCGGCCGGTCGCACCGGAGCGGCGCGCCAGAGGTGGGCACTTAGATAGCTGCGCCACGGTGCGGTGCGTTCCGCCCAGGCCGTGAGCGGTCGCGCCTCTCCCGGCAGCCCGGAGGCCGCAGCTCCTGCCCGCAGCGCGACGTCGCCGGGGAGCAGGATGTCGGGGTCGCCGAGCACACGCATGCGCACGTAGTCGGCCGTCCACGGGCCGATCCCCGGCATCGCGAGGAGAGCTTCGCGCTGCTCGATACCGTCGTCACCGACCGTGAGCGTCAACGAGCCGTCGGCGAGGGCCGCGGCGGCACCCGTGATCGCGCGGATGCGGGCGGCGGGTCCGCGGAGCACCTCGGCGCCGTGCTCGGCGATCGCGGTCATCGTGGGGAAGAGCAGCCCCTGCGCGGTGCGCTCCCCCAGTGCCTCGGTAAGCGCGATGAGGGCCGTGCGGGCGGCGACCACGGTGATCTGCTGCCCGACCATGGCGCGGATGAGCATCTCGTGCGGATCCGCCGAGCCCGGAACCCGGATGCCGGGAGTGCGGGCGACGAGTGGCGCGAGCTCGGGGTGCGCGGAGAGCGCCCCGTCGATCGCCAGCGGGTCGGCGTCGAGGTCGAAGATGCGTCGCACGGTCGACACCAGCGGGGCCAGGTCGCCGAGGCGCGCGACTCGAGCGCGCAGGTGCAGACGCTCGGTCGCATCTTGACTCACCTCGAACCAGGCGGGACCGCCCGCCATCCGCAGGTGCCGGGAGAACGACGTGGCCGTGGTCTCTTCGACGCCGGGCACGGCGCGTGCCGCCATCCAGGTGAAGATGCCGCTCGCGTCGAGCGGACCCCGGTACGGCAGGACCAGGTCGATGGCCCCGGGCACCGCGGAGGCCGGCAGCCGTCGACGCGCCCGGAGCTCGCCGGGGGTGAGGCCGAAGACCTCGCGGATCGTGTCGTTGCACTGGCGGATGCTGGCGAAGCCGGCCGAGAAGGCGACGTCGGAGATGGGCATGTCCGTGCCGACGAGCAGCATCCGCGCCGTGTGCGCGCGATGCGCCCTGGCGAGGGCGAGCGGCCCGGCGCCGAGCTCTGTGGCCAGCAGACGGGTGAGGTGCCTGCTCGAATAGCCGAGGCGTGCGGCGAGCCCCGGCACGCCCTCGCGCTCGACGACGCCGTCGGAGATGAGGCGCATGGCCCTGGCCGCGACGTCGCCGCGGATGTCCCATGCCGGAGACCCGGGGGCGGCTTCGGGGAGGCAGCGCTTGCACGCGCGGTACCCGGCCTCGTGTGCGGCGGCGCTCGTCGGATAGAACGTCACGTTCTGCGGCTTGGGCGTGCGGGCAGGGCAGCTCGGACGACAGTAGATCCCCGTCGAGCGGACGGCCGTCACGAACTGCCCGTCGAAGCGGGTGTCGCGCGCGCTGATCGCGCGGTAGCGCTCGTCGAAGTCGATCACGGGGAAGCTCATGCCTCCACCCTGCCACGCACCACCGACCTCGACTGGCGGAAATCGGACATCGCTGTGGGGAGCCCCGGCGGGGCTGCCACCGCTCAGCCGCGGAGGTAGACCGTCGCCGTCTCGGTGAAGAACTCCCTGGCCGCCGCGCCCTGCTCCTTGGGGCCGAGGGCGCTCGACCCGCTGCCGCCGAAGGGGACGTGCAGGTCGGCACCGGCGGAGGCCGAGTTCACGTGGACGACACCCACGCGGATGTCCTCGATCGCGGCGAGCGCCGCCGCCAACCCCGTCGTGAAGACCGCGGTGGAGAGGCCGTATTCACTGTCGTTCACGAGCGCGATACCCGCAGCGGTGGACGAGACACGTCGGACCCCGACGACCGGACCGAACAGCTCTTCGGTCCACAGCTCGCCCGGCTCCTCCTCGTCGAGCTCGAAGATCGACGGCGGGATGAAGTACCCCTCGGCGAGCTCACCGGCGGAATACGGATCCGGGGCGACGACCGCCTTCGCGGAGGAACGGGCGCGGACGAGGGCGGCCGCCACGCGGTCCCGGGCGCCGGCATCCACCACCGGCCCCACCTCCACTCGCTCGTCCTGCGCATCGCCCACGACCATCCGCTCGGTACGGATCGCGAGTCGCCGCAGGAACTCGTCGGCCACGGCCTCGTGCACGATCACGCGCGAGGTCGCCGTGCACTTCTGTCCGGCCGCGCGGAACGCTCCGAGCGCCACCTGCTCCACCGCCACGTCGAGATCAGCGTCGGCCAGGACGAGGGCCGCGTTCTTGCCGCCGAGCTCACCCTGGAACGGAATGCCGCGCGCCGCGAGCTGCGCCGCGATGATGCGCCCGACCTTCGTGGACCCGGTGAACGTCACGGCATCCACCTCCGGGTGCGACACGATCGCCTCCCCGACGGCGGCAGTTCCGTTCACGAGGTTGAGCACGCCGTGCGGCAGCCCGGCCTGCTCGAGCGCCTCGGCGAAGCGCATCGCCAGCACGGGGACGAAGGTCGCAGGCTTCCAGACCACCGTGTTCCCCCAGACGAGGGCCGGGGCGAGCTTCCACGCGGGGATGGAGATGGGGAAGTTGAAGGGGGTGATCGCCCCGATCACCCCGACCGGCCGACGGATCACGAGGATGCGCTCCCCCGGGCTCGGTGACTCGAACAGGCCGCCGCTCTGCCGCTCGACCTCCTGCGCATGGAAACGCAGGATGTTGGCGGCGTGCCCGGTCTCGGCGATCGCCTCGACGAGCGTCTTGCCCTCCTCGCGCGCGAGCTGACGCCCCCACTCGTCACGGTGGGCTTCGATGATGTCGGCCGCCCGCAGCAGGATGGCGGCGCGCGAGCGCGCGGGGGTGCGGCGCCACCCGTCGAACGCTGCCCGTGCGGCCGCGTAGGCGCGGTCGACATCCGCATCGGACGCTCCTGGGCCCTCACCGACGACGTCGCCTGGGCGGCTCGGGTTCACGTCGATGAGCTCGTCACCCGAGCCCTCCACCCATGCGCCGTCGATGAAGTGCCGGATCTCGAATGTGGTGGTCATCATGCTCCCTCGGAGGCGGTGCTGCGGAAGGCGGAGAAGCCGGTGATGTGGGCGCCGAGGACCAGCGTGTGGACCTCGTCGGTGCCCTCATACGTACGCACGGACTCGAGGTTCGCTGCGTGGCGCAGCGGTGAGTAGTCGCCGGAGATCCCGTTGCCGCCGAGGATCGTCCTGGCCTCGCGGGCGATCGCGATCGCCGCGCGCGTGTTGCTGAGCTTGGCGACGGAGATCTGGTGCGGTTGCAGCCTGCCGGCATCCTTCAGACGACCGAGCCGCAACGCGACGAGCTGCGCCTTCTCGATCTCGACGGCCATGTCGACGAGCTTCTGCTGGGTGAGCTGGAACGCCCCGATCGGCTGGTTGAACTGGATGCGCGTCTGGGAGTAGGACAGTGCCGTGGCGTAGCTGTCGCGGGCGGCGCCGATCACTCCCCAGCCGATCCCGTAGCGCGCCTCGTTCAAGCACGAGAAGGGGGCGCGCAGGCCTCTGGCCTCGGGCAGCTGGGCCTCCGCGGGGAGCCGCACGTCGGTCAGGGTGATGTCGCATTGGATCGAGGCCCGCATCGACAGCTTCGGGGCGATGGGGGTCGCCACGAACCCGTCCGAGTCCGTCGGGACGAGGAACCCGCGCACCCCCTCGTCGGTCTGCGCCCAGATGATCGCGATCTGCGCGATCGAGGCGAGACCGATCCAGCGCTTGGCGCCGTTGAGCACCCAGCCGTCGCCGTCGCGTCGTGCGAACGTCGTCATGCTCGACGGGTCCGAGCCGGAGTTCGGTTCGGTGAGGCCGAAGCAGCCGATGACCTCGCCCCGCGCCATCCGGGGCAGCCACTCCTGCTTCTGCGCCTCGCTGCCGTGCTTGTGGATCGCGCTCATGGCGAGGGAACCCTGCACCGAGACGAAGGTGCGGAGTCCCGAGTCGCCCGCCTCGAGCTCCAGGGCCGCGAGCCCGTACTCGACGGCGCTGCGACCGCCGCAGCCGTATCCGTCCAGGTGCATGCCCAGCACGCCGAGCTCCGCCAGCTCCGGGACGAGCTCCGTCGGGAAGACCGCCCGGTCGTACCAGTCGGCGATGTGCGGACGCACTCTCTCGTCGACGAAGGCCCGCACGCGGTCGCGGGTCGCCCGCTCCTCGTCGCTCAGCAGCTCGTCGAAGTCGAGCAGATCGGGAACGGTGCTCATGCGGCGGCCTCCTCGGCGGCGACGGAATGGATGGACGCGACGAGGATCTCGAGGCCCGCGTTCAGGACAGGCTCTTCGATCACGAGGGGCGGCAGCAGTCGGATGACGTTGCCGTGGGTGCCGCACGTGAGCGCCAGGACGCCCGCCGCATGGCAGGCCGCCGCGATCCGCTGCGCGAGGTCCGACCGCGGGGCGAGGGTGCCCGGGTCGGCGAACTCGACGGCCATCATGGCGCCGCGTCCGCGGACCTCGGCGACGGCATCGATCTCGGTGAGCAGCGGTTCGAGGTGCCGGCGAATGGTCTGCTCGATGCCGCCGACCCGCGGCAGGAGGCCCGGTTCGTCGAGCGCGTCGAACACCGCGAGGGCGGCCGCGCAGGCCAAGGGGTTGCCCGCATAGGTGCCGCCGAGCCCGCCGGGGTGCGCGGCATCCATGATCTCCGCACGACCGGTCACCGCGCTCAGCGGCAGCCCGCCGCCCAGCGCCTTGGCGGTCAGCGTGATGTCTCCGGCCACGCCGTCATGCTCGCTCGCGAACAGCCGGCCGGTGCGGCCGAGGCCGGACTGGATCTCGTCGACGACGAGGACGATGCCGTACTCGTCCGCGATACGTCGGAGCCCGGCGAGGAAACCCGGCGCGGGGACGACGAAGCCGCCCTCCCCCTGGATCGGTTCGACGACCAAGGCGGCGAAGTGCGCGGGACCGTGCTCGGTGATGAGGCGCTCGACCTCGGCGAGTGCGGGCTCAGCCCCCTCTCCGCGCAGCGGGTTCGCATTGGGCGCGCGCACCACGGCGTCGGGGAACGGGCCGAACGAGGTCTTGTACGGGTGCTCTTTGGCCGTCATCGCCATCGTGAGGAGCGAGCGCCCGTGGTAGGCCTCGTCGATCACGAGCACGGCAGGGCGACCGGTGTGAGCGCGTGCGATCTTCACGGCGTTCTCCACCGCCTCGGCTCCGGTGCTGAACAATGCCGTGCGCTTCTCGAAGTCGCCGGGGGTGTGCTCGTTGAGCCACTCGGCGACGCGCACGAAGCCCTCGTACTCGGTCACCATGAAGCAGGTGTGGGTGAAGAGCTCGAGCTGCGCGGCGACGTTGGCGCGTACCTGCGGGTTCGCCGCCCCCACGCTGGTCACGGCGATGCCGGACGCCAGATCGATCAGGGTGTTCCCGTCGACGTCCTCGAGTGTCGAGGTGCCCGCTCGCGCGATGAAGACCGGGAGGGTGATGCCGAAACCGGCGGCGACCGCGGCTTCGCGCTGAGCGTGGAGCTCGCGCGACCGCGGTCCGGGGATCTCGGTGCGCAGGAGAGGAACTGTCGTCATGAGGACGACGCTAGAAGGTGCAGGACTACTGCGGGTGAACACGTCGCCCAGTCTTGTCAGATTTACTATGCATCACGCACACTGAGGGCATGGTCTCCCTCGGCGAACTCGTGCGCACGGCCGGCACCTCCTTGCGTCCTCTCGCTCCGTTCGATGCCGCCACGACGATCACCGGCGTGCACGTGTCGGAACTCGACGACCCCGGCCGCTATCTCGACGGCGGCGAGCTGCTGCTCACCACCGGCATCCCGCTGCACGGCAGACCGGTCGACACCTACGTCGACAGACTCGAGGCGCAGGGCATCGGCGCGATCGGGATCGGGCTCGGCGAGGGTTGGGACGATGCGCCCGCCGCCCTCGTCGAGCGCTGCCACGCGGTGGGGATTCCGGTGTTCGCCGTGCCGGACGGCGCACCGTTCCTCGATGTCTCCCGGGCGTTCTGGTCGATCACCGGACGCAGTGGTCACGACGAGGCGCTGCGCACCGCCCACGCGCACACGCGGCTGGTGCAGGCCGCGACGGCCGCCGATCCGATCGCCGGGATCGTCCGCCAGATGGCCCAGGCGATCGGCGGGTGGGTGGCCTGGCTCCCCTTCGATCCCGGAGCATCGGGCGGGACGCTGCATCCTGCGTCATTGGCGGGACTGCTGCCGACGGTGCGGGCGGATGTCGAGAGATCGCTCCTGCGCTCCGGCGTCGAGGCCGCGTCGTTCGTGTCACAGGGTTCGGTCGTGATGGCCCACGCCGTCACCGACGGCGAGCGCACCCGTGGCGCCCTGGCGCTCGGAGCCGGCAGGCCGCTGGCCAACGCCGACCGCCAGCTCGCGCTCACGGCCACCGCTCTCCTGCGCCTCCTCACCGTGCGGGCGAACACGACGCCGGACGCCGGAGGGTGGTTCACGGCGCTCGCGCTCCGCGGTGACGCCACGGCCGCGCGGGCTCTGGCCGCGGTCGCCGATCTCACGCTGCCCCTCGAGTTCCGCGTGCTCGTCGGTGTCGAGGCCGTGACGGGATTCGCGGTCGAGCAAGCGGGTGTGCCGGTCGGACTCGTGCCCGCAGATGTGGACCCCGACGCCGGGATCCGGGCGAGCACCGGCGTGCTCAGCGCTCCCGTCGTGCTCGAGGACATTCCCGCCGCAGCCGCCCGAGCGCTCGCCCTGCACCGGAGCGCGCCGGGGGCCGCGCTGGTGATCGAGTCCGAATCGAGGGCCACCCGCTGGGCTGCCACGCTCGCCGACACGGATCCGATGTTGCAGCGCACCGTGATCTCGTATCTACGAAACCGTCAGCAGGCCGAGCGGACCGCGCGCGAGCTCGGGGTGCACCGCAACACCGTGCGGCCGCGCATCACGGCGGCCGAGCGGCTCCTCGACGTCTCGCTGGACGACCCGGACGTCGCAGCCGAACTCTGGCTCGCGCTGCGGGATCACGCGGTCTAGGCGGGTTCGTCGAGCCAGGCGCGCACGCGCTCGTCGTGCTCCCCGAGACGGGGCGGGGCGGCCACCATCACCGGTACCTCGGGGATCCACGTGAGCGGGGATCGAATCTGGCGCGACCGCCGACCGTCATCCCCCACGCTGTCGCGGACGGGGTCGAGGCCCAGGCGTTCGGCGAGAGCGATGCCCTCCCCCACACTGTTCACCACTCCGGCCGCGACGCCGATGCGGTTCAGACGCTCCGCCCAGGCCGCCGCGGTATCGCCGATCAGCGCCGCCTCCAGCTCGACCACCAGCTCCTCGCGATTCGCGACGCGGTCGGGGTTACGGCGGAAGCGCTCATCGGCGGCGAGTTCCCGACGTCCGAGTTCCGCGACCATCTTCGCGAACTGGGCGTCGTTCCCGCACGCGACCGCGATCGGCGCATCCGCGCACCGCAGCGACTCGTACGGGGCGATCGACGGGTGCCTGTTCCCGAGCCTGCCCGGCTCCGTGCCGGCTCCGAGATGGGCGGACACCTGGTTGACGAGCGCGGCCTGCAGGCTGGAGAGCAGGTTCACCTCGACCCTCGAACCGCGTCCGGTCAGCTCGCGGCGGCGCAGCGCGGCGAGGATGCCGATGACCGCATCCTTGCCGGTGAGCACATCGACGAGGGCGACGCCGGCCTTCATCGCCTGGCCGTCCGGCTCGCCCGTGATGTGCATGAGCCCGCCGACCGCCTGCGCCACGAAGTCGTAGCCGGGGAGATCCGCGCCGGCGCCGAGACCGAACCCGCTGACCGACACGGAGATGAGTCCGGGGTGGGCTGCGGAGAGGTTCTCCCAGTCGAAGCCGAGCCGGGCGAACAGCCCCGGCCGGAAGTTCTCGATCACCACGTCGCTACGCGCGATGAGCTCGAGCGCCCTGTCCCGATCGGCCGGGTCGGTGAGGTCGAGCGTGACCGACTCCTTGCCCCGGTTCGCCGACTCGAAGTACGTGGTCATGCCGGATTCGGCATACGGGGGTCCCCACGCCCGGGTGTCGTCACCGGTCTCCGGTCGCTCGACCTTGATCACCCGCGCACCCAGGTCGGCCAGCGTCATGGTCGCCAGCGGGCCGGCGAGCACGCGCGAGAAGTCTGCGACGACGATGCCGTCGAGGGGCGCGGTCATGCGCGCACCCGCAGCGGATGCGCGGTGGAGTCGCGCGCGACGACCGCGATCGGGAACTCCACATCCGTTCCGGGCTCGGCCCGCCCCTCGAGCAGATCGATGAGCAGCTCCGCACAGGCGACGCCCGAGTCGCGCGGACGAAGGTCGATCGAGGTGATCGAGGGGGTCAGGAACGGCAGCGAAGGGTGGTCCACGCAGGAGACGACCGTGATGTCCTCGCCGATCGTGCGCCCCTGTCGGCCGAGGACGGCGGCGACCTCGATCGCGCTCGAGTCCGGACCGCAGATGATCACGTCGGTCTCGGGGTGCGTCTGCAGGACGCGCTCGGTGGCCGCGCGCACCGCGGGCCATGAGGCCTCGAACGACACGGGAGCGATGACGGGTTCGAGGCCGCGCGCCGCACAGCCCGCGCGGTATCCGGCGACGAGCTGACGCGACCAGTCCGTCGCATCCGGGGCGACGAGCAGCGCGGGGTGCCGCGCGCCGGTGACGTCGATCTCGTCGAACAACCGCAGCATCCCGGCTTCGTGGGAGGACCAGACCACGCCGGCCGGCATGCCAGCGACATCTTCGGGCAGATGCTCCTGCGTGACCACCGGGATCCCCGATCCCATGAGCGAGGGCAGGCCGGGATCGCCGGACAGCGGGTCTCCGATGATGAGCCCGTCGGCGCGGATCGGTCGCGATCGTCCGGACGACACGGAGGGGCTGACGATGGTCACGTCGATGTCGTGGGCGGCCGCGCTCGTGACGATGCCGAACGTGAACGCCATGTAGTACGACGAGCGGGAGACGACTTCGGGAAGCACGATCCCGATCGTTCCGATACTGCCGCCACGCAGGTGCCGGGCGGCGGTGTTCACGGAGTATCCGAGCTCCGCCGCCGCCGCCAGGACCGCCTCGCGCGTGGCCGAAGACACGCGCCCACCGCCGCTCAGCGCATCGGACGCGGTGGTCTTGCCGACCCCTGCGCGCCGTGCGACGTCGATCAATCGGGCGCGCCGTGGCTCTTGCATGCGGCCGAGTCTAACCACACGCAGCGAGCCGTAATCCACTCGAAACAGTTCGGGTCTTGCGCTGTAACACGTTCATCGCATACTTTTGCCGGAACGTTCCGGCACACAGACGTTCCCGAACCGACATCCGATGGAGACTCCATGAACTGCAGCTGTTCCCCGTCCGACCACACCTCGCGCTCGCGCTCACTCGGCGACGAGTCCGGTGCGCCGTACGCGACGCTCTCGGCGGGCGAGCTGCAGCGGGTAGCCGAGACACTGCGTGCCCACGGCGCGCTGGACGAGGCGCACCGGATCGCGTACGTCGGACTCGACGAGCCGAACCGGGGCGAGGTCGCCGCCGGAGGACCCGTCCCCCGCCGGGCCCGGGTACAGCTCCTCGAGACCGACACCGGGCGCGCCCGCGCGATCTCGGTCGACATCGGCACCGGCGAGCTCGCGACGGACGTCGACATCGACCCGGAGCGCGACGGCCAGGTGCCGCTGCTCCAGGAGGAGCACGCGATCATCCGCGAGCTGATCGGCGCCGACGAGCGCTGGGCCACCGCCCTCGCCGCCCGCGGCATCGACGACCCGAGCACGGTCGCGTTGGCCGGGCTCTCGGCCGGCCGCTTCCCGATCGAAGGAGAGAGCGGTCGGCGGCTCGCGCGCGTGCTCGGTCACCATCAGCCCACCCCGCAGACCATGCCCTGGGCACACCCGATCGACGGGCTGGTCGCCTATGTCGACGTCGCGAGCCGCACGGTGGTCGACGTCATCGACGTGGGCGTCATGCCGATCCCCCAGGAGACCGGCGACTACCACGTGCCCGGCGCCTTCGGTCCGGAGCGGACCACCCAGAAGCCCATCGTCATCACGCAGCCCGAGGGCCCGAGCTTCTCCTTCGACGGGGACGTGATCTCCTGGGAGAAGTGGTCGCTGCGCATCGGCTACGACATGCGCGAAGGGCTGATCCTCCACGGCATCGGCTTCGAGGATGACGGACGCGTCCGTCCCATCGTGCACCGCGCGTCGATCGCGGAGATGCTCGTGCCGTACGGCGACCCCGGACCGGTACGGTTCTGGCAGAACTACTTCGACACCGGCGAGTACCTGCTCGGACGGCTCGCCAACTCGCTGGAACTCGGCTGCGACTGCGTGGGCGACATCACCTACCTCGACGTCCCGATCGCCGATGCCCGCGGCGACGTGAAGGTCCTGCCGAACGTGATCTGCATCCATGAGGAGGATGCCGGAGTGCTCTGGAAGCACACCGAGCAGTTCACCGGATCGAGCGACGTCCGCCGCCAGCGCCGACTCGTGATCTCGTTCTTCGTCACCGTGGGCAACTACGACTACGGCTTCTACTGGTACCTCTACCTGGACGGCAAGATCGAGTTCGAGGCGAAGGCCACCGGGCTCGTGTTCACGGCCGCCTACGACGAGCGCACCAGCAGGTTCGCGAGCGAGCTCGCCCCCGGCCTCGCCGCCCCGTACCACCAGCACCTGTTCTGCGCCCGACTCGACATGGCGGTCGACGACGGTCCCGCCGTGATCGACGAGGTCGACGTGCGCGCACTCCCCGTCGACGACGACAACCTCCACGGCAGCGCGATCGGCTTCACGAAGACGCGACTGCGCAGCGAGCTCGAGGGGCGACGGCGGGCGGATGCGCGGGTCGACCGGACATGGCGGGTGAGCAGCGCGACGGCGACCAACCGACTCGGCCGCCCCACCTCCTACGTCCTGACCCCCGAGAGCAAGCCCGTGCTCCTCGCGCAGCCCGAGTCGGTCATCGCCTCGCGTGCGCGCTTCGCGACCGCCGACCTCTGGGTCACGGCCTACGACCCGGACGAGCGCTACCCCGCCGGCGATGTCGTCAACCAGTCCGCGCCGGAGCAGGGGCTCCCCGCCTTCGTCGCCGACGACGCCTCCCTCGACGGTGCCGACCTGGTGCTCTGGCACACGTTCGGCCTCACCCACTTCCCGCGCACGGAGGACTGGCCGATCATGCCGGTCGACTCCTGCGGGTTCACACTGAAGCCCCACGACTTCTTCGACCGGAACCCGACCCTCGACGTCCCGGTCTCCCCCCGCGCATGCGCCTGCGATCACGCCGGCGTCGGCGATGCACCACCCGAGCACCATCTGCATCACCTCTCTGTCCGCCCGTCGTCGCACGACGCCTGACCCGGCGTCGTCCGACATCCCGAAGGGAAACACCGACATGCACACAGCAGCTCGAGCGGGAGTGGCCGCCGCCACCGTCGCGATCCTCACCCTCACCGGATGCGCCGCCGGCGCATCCCCCGACGCCGAACCGACCCAGGACGAGGTGGCGCCCGGCTTCCTCGCCGTCGCCGACGAGGGGTTCGACGCCGGCGGCGACCTCGTGGTCCAGGTCGACTACGACACCGCCGAAGCGAGCGGCCTCGACCCGCAGGGGGCCGCCACGGCGCGGTCCTGGATGCTCGAAGGCCTCTCATACGAGACGCTCACCACGATCGACGAGAACCTCGACGTCGCCCCGAAACTCGCCACCTCGTGGGAGACCCCGAGCGACACGGAATACGTCTTCACACTCGCCGAGGACGCCGTGTTCTCGAACGGTCGCCCGATGACCGCGGCCGACGTCGTCGGAAGCCTGCAGCGCCTGGTCGACACCCCGACCACGTGGACGGGACAGCTCGGTCCGATCGCCTCGATCGAGGAGACCGGGGACCTCGAGGTGACGGTCACCCTCTCCAGCCCGTACGCCCCGTTCCTCGCGGCACTCGCCAACACTCCGGCCGCGATCCTGCCCATGGCCGAGATCGAGGCCGGCGAGATCGACATCACGACCGAGATGGTCGGAACGGGGCCGCTCGTCGTGACCGCGCACCGTCAGGACGAGGAGTGGACGTTCGAGCCGAACACCCACCACCCGGATGCCGATGCGCTGGGCTTCTCGACCCTCACGATCGACATCGTCGGCGACGAGGCGACCCGTGCCGCAGCCCTCCGCGACGGATCGGCCGACTTCGCCGTGCTGAACTCCATCGACTCCGCCGAGTTGCTCGCCAATGCCGCGGACGTCACGGTGGTCGGGCAGCGGAACACCGACTTCCACTACCTGATGATCAACTCCCTGACCGGAGACGAGGCGCTGCAGGATCAGAAGGTGCGCTTCGCGATCAACACCGCCATAGACCGCGACGCGATCAACGAGCTCGCGTTCGGCGGAGCGACGGCGGCGACCGGGGTCACCCCCGCCGGCCTGCCGGATTCCTGCACGGCGGCGGACCTGCCGTCGGCAGAGCGCGACGTCGCCGCGGCGAAGGCCGTGATCGACGGGGTCGGCGGACTCGAACTCGATCTCGTCGTGTACACGGATGAGCCGGTGCTCGCGCAGATCGCGCAGGTGATGCAGCAGAACCTCGCGGAGATCGGCGTGAAGGTCGAGATCCAGCAGGTCGACTACGCCACGTACTCCGACCAGGTGTACGGCAGCCCGGCCGACTTCGACCTCGCGCTCAGCTGGTTCGCCGGCTACGCGGACCCGGCGATGGTGACGACCTGGTGGAACCCCGAGGTCGCCGGATTCTCGGCGGTCTTCATGAAGGGGAGCGACGAGCTCGACACCCTCATCTCCGACGGGTACACCACCGCGCCGGGCGAGGACCGCGCTGCCGTCTTCCAGGACCTGTGCGCACTCGCCGACGAGCAGAGCGAGATGGTTCCACTGGTCCTGCGCCCCTCCACGATCGGGTGGAACACCGAGTCGCTCTCCCCGACGCTCAGCAGCGACGAGGGCTACGGCGACTTCCTCCGCTACATCACCCAGTTCCGCGCCAACTGACATGGCCGTCGCTCTGTGGTCCCTCCGGCGCATCGGCGCCGCACTGCTGACGCTGGTCGTCGTCTCGGTGCTGATCTTCGCGTCGGTCCGTCTGATGCCGGGAGACTACATCGACCTCGTCCTGGGTCCGCTCGCCACCGAGGCGCAGCGGGCCCAGGCGGTGGCCTCATCCGGGCTCGACGATCCGGTGGTCGCGCAGTACTTCCGGTGGCTCTTCGGCGTCTTCACCGGCGACCTCGGCTACTCGTTCGTGTCGAATGTCTCGGTGTCGGAGGAGTTCGGCGCTCGCCTGCCCGTCACCGCGACGATCGCGCTGCTGACGATCGTGGTGACCCTGCTCGTGGGGATCCCCCTCGGCTTCGTCGCCGCGCTCCGCTCCGAGGGATCGGCCGGAGCGATCGGCCGCATCGTCAGCGCGCTCGGCATCAGCATCCCGGAGTTCCTGCTCGCCGGACTCGTCGTCTTCGCCGTGTCGACTCTGGGACTCGGGGTCTCGGTCGGGCGGTTCGCCCCGTTCGCCGTCGACCCCGCGCGATTCTTCGGGGCGCTCGTGCTCCCGGTGACCGTGCTCGCCGTGGGCTGCGTGGCCGTGGTCGCACGGAACACCCGGGATGCGGTCATGAACGTGCTCGTCGAACCGCACGTGCAGGCGGCGGTGGCTCGCGGCGAGACGCCCGGTTTCATCGTCCGCCACCACGTGCTGCGCAACGCGGCAGCGCCGATCCTCACGATCGTGGGCGCGCTCGTCGCCGTCCTGCTCGGCGGAACGGTCATCGTCGAGTTCGTGTTCGACATCCCGGGCATGGGCTCGTACCTGCAGACCGCCCTCGGCAGACGCGACTACGCGATCGTGCAGAGCGCGGTGCTGCTCGCCGCCATCGTCTTCATCGTCGCGAGCCTGCTCGTCGACCTCATCGCCAACGCGCTGGATCCCCGCCTGCGCCTCACCGGAGGGAGCCGCCGATGACCATCGCCCCCACGGCCACGCACCGCATCCGCGCCGCCGGAGAAGCGTCCAGGGGCGCGTGGCGCCGCAGCGACGCGGTCCTGCGCACCGCGATCATCGTGCTGGGCGTCATCGTCGTCGTCACCGTTTTCGCAGTGCTCACCGGACTGACCGGCTCCACGGATGCCACCGTGGCCGGCCGCCTCGAAGGCCCGTCCGCACTCGCCCCGCTCGGCACCGACAACCTCGGCCGCTCCCTGCTGCCGCGGCTGTTCCAGGGCACCGCGACGACGCTCGTGGTCTCCATCGTCGCGGTGCTCTGCTCCGCGGTGGTGAGCACCCTCCTCGGAATGCTCGCGGGCTACTACGGCGGAGCGGTCAACGAAGCGGTCATGCGCGTCGCCGACGTCCTCTACGCCTTCCCCGCGCTCGTGCTCGCGATCCTCGTCTCGGCGCTCCTCGGCCCTGGACGACCGGCGGCGATCATCAGCATCGTCGTCATCACGATCCCCCTCATGACCCGGGTGGTCCGCATCGCGACGCGCGCGGTCGCCGAGCGGGACTTCATCGTGTCGGCGCGCATCAGCGGCGTGCGCACACCGGTGATCTTCGCCCGCCGACTCCTGCCGAACATCTCCGGCACGATCGCGGTGCAGGCGAGCTACGCCCTCTCCGTCGCGATCCTCGTCGAGGGCGGGCTGAGCTTCCTCGGATTCGGCGTGCAGGTGCCGGAGGCCTCCCTCGGCCTGCTCATCCAGCAGGGCATGCTCTACATGACGCAGGCTCCGCAGCTCGTCATCATCCCCGGCGTCGTGCTGGTCGTCTCGATCCTGTGCATCAACATCATCGGCGACGGCCTCCGCGACCGATTCGAACCGCGAGAGACGAGGTCCCTCCGATGACCGCCGTACGCATCAGCGATCTGGCTCTGGAGTTCACCGGAGCGACGACCGTCCGCGCCCTCGACGGAGTCGATCTCGACGTCGCCGCCGGCAGCGCCGTCGCGATCGTCGGCGAGTCCGGATCGGGCAAGTCCACCCTGGCCGCGGTCATCGGCCGGCTGCAGCCCCGATCGGCGCACATCGTGCGTGGTGAACTCGAGGTCGACGGGATCGATGTGCTCGGACTCGGGCACGAGGCGCTGCGCACCTATCGCCGCGACACCCTGGCCTACATCGCACAGGACCCGATCGGCTCGCTCGACCCGACGATGCGGATCGGCGCGCAGCTGAAGCTCGTGCTCCGATCCGTCGGCGACGACGGCTCCCTGCCGCGCCAGATCGAGCTGCTGGAATCGATGCGCATCACGGATCCCGCCCGAGTGGCGCGGCTCTTCCCGCACCAGATCTCCGGCGGGATGGCGCAGCGCGTGGCGATCGCGATGGCCATGTGCCGTCGACCGAAGCTGCTGATCGCCGACGAGCCCACCGCCGCCCTCGACAGCCAGGTGCGCGAGGAGGTGATCCGGCTGCTGTTCACGCAGGCGCGAGAGCAGGGGACGACGATCCTCTGGCTGAGCCACGACCTCCCCGCCGTCGCCCGCTGGTGCGACGAGGTGGCCGTGATGTATGCGGGTCGCGTGGTGGAACGCGGACCCGCAGCGGCGGTGCTCGGCAGCCCCGTCCACCCCTACGCCCGCGCCCTGGCCGCCACCGATCCTTCCCGGGCCCGACGCGGCGAGCGCCTGTCGAGCATCCCCGGCTCCCCGCCCGTGTTGCATGGCGAGTCCGAGGGCTGCGCCTTCGCCGCGCGCTGCGCACACCGCATCGACGCGTGCGACGTGATCCGCCCCGAACCGGTGTCACCACGGCACAGCCTGTGCATCCGCACGGCCGAGCTCGTCGACGCCGACCGCCGGGCGCGCCTGCTGCCCGAGGAAGAGGTCTCCGCATGAGCGCCGCCGACGCCACACCCGCACCCGCGCCCGCACCCGCACCCGTCATCGAGCTCGACGATGTCCACGTCGCGTTCACCTCCGGCTTCGGAGCAGGGCGCCGCGAGGTCAGAGCCATGTCGCACGTCTCCTTCTCGGTGGGGCCGGGAGAGACCCTCGGCCTCGTCGGCGAATCGGGATCCGGGAAGACGACCACGGGCACCGTGGTGCTCGGCCTGCAACGCCCCGACTCCGGGAGCGTGCACTTCCAGGGCGCGCCGCTCGCCCGCAGCCTGCGGTCGCGCGCCGGCCGTATGCAGGCCGTCCTCCAGCATCCGCGCTGGGCGCTGGATCCCCGATCCACGGTGCTCTCCTCGGTCCTCGAACCCGTCCTCGTGCATGAGCGTCGCAGCGCCGAGGTCGAGGAACGCGCCCTCGCCATGCTCGACCGGGTCGGACTCCCCGCATCCTTCGCCGCCCGCCGACCGCACCAGCTCTCCGGCGGTCAGCTGCAGCGCGTGAGCGTCGCGCGGGCACTCGTGACCCATCCGGCGTTCATCGTGTTCGACGAAGCGGTCAGCGCGCTCGACGTCTCGGTGCAGGCACAGATCCTCAACCTCATCCAGGATCTGCAGGCCGAGCACGGCTTCGCTGCCCTGTTCATCTCGCACGACCTCGCTGCCGTGCGGTACATCTCCCATCACGTGGCGGTGATGCGCGCCGGCGAGATCGTCGAGCACGCGCCGACCGACGTGTTCTACGACCTCCCCAGCCATCCCTATTCGCGTCAACTGTTCCAGGAGCTCTCATCGTGACCGACACCCACCGCCTCGCCCCCGTC